>NZ_FWWU01000009.1:970000-1237500 GCF_900176165.1 Deinococcus hopiensis KR-140 | reverse complement strand
GAACACCCCATCCGGCGAGTTCCAGCGTGAGGGGCGCGAGGTCCGCCTCCAGCACCTCGGGCGGGCGGGCACCGGCGAGGGCGGCCTGGGTACGTTCGCTCCACAGGCGGTAGGCGGTACCGGGAGCGGTTCGGCCCGCGCGGCCGGCCCGCTGCTCGGCGGCGTCGCGGGTGACGCGGGTGGTGACCATGCGGGTCAGGCCCGTGCCCGGATCGAAGCGCTGGGTGCGGCTGAGCCCCCCGTCCACCACCACCCGCACGCCGGACAGGGTGAGCGACGTTTCCGCAATGGAGGTGGCGAGGACCACCCGCCGCCGTCCACCCGTGCCTGGCAGCAGGGCGCGGCACTGCTCGGCCAAGGGCAGATCGCCGTAGAGGGGCAGCACCTCGGCGTCCACTCCGGCCAGCGCCGCCATGCCGCCCCGAATCTCACGCACGCCGGGGAGGAAGGCGAGAATGTCGCCCTCCGGGTGGCCTTCCAGCGCCTCACGGACCTGGCGGGCCACGGCGTCCTCTATTCGCCCCACCGGATCGGTGCCCAGGTAACGCACCTCCACGGGGTAGGCGCGGCCGGCACTCTGGATCAGGGGGGCGTCCAACCGTGTGGGTAGGGCCGGGTCGAGGGTGGCGCTCATGATCAGCACGCGCAGGTCCTCGCGCAGCGCCCCCTGCACCTCGCGCAGCAGGGCCAGAGCGAGGTCCGCGTTTAGCGAGCGCTCGTGGAACTCATCGAGGATGACCAGGCCGACGCCACCCAGTTCCGGGTCCCGTTGGAGGCGGCGGGTGAGGATGCCCTCGGTAACCACCTCAATGCGGGTCCGGGCCGATACGCGCGACTCGAAGCGCACGCGCAAACCGACGGTCCCGCCCACCTCCTCGCCCAGCCCTTCGCTCAAACGTGCGGCGACGACGCGGGCGGCCACCCGGCGAGGCTGCAGCATGATGACCTGGCCACCAGCCAGCCAGGCCTCATCCAGCAGGGCGAGGGGCAGGGCCGTACTCTTGCCTGCGCCGGGCGGGGCCTGCAGCACCACGAGCGGGTGCCGCGCCAGCGCCGCGCGCAGTTCGGGCAGCACCTCGGCGACGGGGAGATCGGGAAAGGGCACGGGGGCATGGTAGCAAGCGGTCAGGGGCCAGCCATCAGCCGTCGGAAATCAGGTCCAGCACGTCCCGCACGTTCCGCAGCGTCGCTTCCGGCACCTCGCCATTCAGTCCGTGTCCGGTGGGCAGATACGCCGCGCGCATCCCCACCTGTTGCGGTCCCCACACGTCGTTGCGGGGCGAGTCACCCACGAACCAGGTGGCTGCCGCGTCCACCCCGAGGCGCCCGAGTGCCAGGCGGTAGATGGACGCATCGGGCTTGCTCAGCCCCACTTCCTTGCTGATTACCACGTCGTCCACCAGGCCTTCCAACCTCAACCCCACCAGTGTCTGCCGCTGCTTGTCCGCCCACCCGTTCGTCACGATGCCGACGAGGACGCCGCGTGCCCGCAATTCGCGCAGAACGTCGTGCGTATGGGGCATGGGGACGGGAGCCCTGAAGGCGTGGGCCCAGAAGTCTTCCAGCAGCACCTCCGGATCGTGCGTCAGGCCGAATTCGCGCGCGAGGAGGAACATGACTTCCCGCTTGGGACGGTAACCGAAGTCGTCGAGTTCGGTAAAACGTTCGGCGTACCCAGCGGGGAGGGCGTGGCGCCCGGTGTGGCCCACCAGCCACTCGCGGATGGTGGCGGCGCGGTCGTGGAGGGTGCCGTCGAGATCGAAGAGAACGGCGCGGACAGAGCGGGTCATGTCCGGATGGTACGCACGGGACGCCGCCCGGCTCCACGCCCGGTTCAGATCACGACGCTTCCCCTTCTCCCGTCTCCCCATCCAGCGACTTGTGAAAGGCCGCGCCCAGCTGGCGCACCTCCTCATGGATGAGGGTGGTGTTCAGGGACACGGCCGCCGTCATGCCGCTTGACGCCGCGCTCATGACGTACTGGGGCGCGCCCGTCATGTCGCCTGCTGCCCAGAGGCCACGCACGCTCGTCATGCCGTTCTCGTTGACCACCACGCGGCTCTTCCCGTTCAGCTCGCAGCCCAGCGCGGCCGGCAGGGTGCTGTTCTGGGCCTGGGTGGGATTGAGAAACAGGGCGTCCAAACATAGGCTCCCGCCTCCCCGAAAGCGTATCCGCACATCGTCCTGGCCCCCCAGGCGCAGGATGGGTGCGGTACGAACGGGAATGCCCACCCGCCGCAGGTCCTCACGCTGCTCGTCCGTCAATTCGTCGGGGCCGTCGGTCAGCAGGATCACCCGGGGAGACCACGAGCGCACGCTGAGCGCGAGGTGGTGCCCCTCCTGGCCGGATCCCAGCACGCCGAGGGCCAGGTCCCGGCACGGCCAGCCGTCGCAGTAGGGGCAGTGGTGGACCGTGTACCCCCAGCGCTCGCGCAGGCCGGGCACGTTCGGCAGCACGTCGCGCACCCCTGTGGCGAACAGCAGCCGCCGCGCCCGTACCCAGCCGCTGTCCAGGCGCAGCGCAAAGCCTTCGGGCACCGCCACCGCTTCCCGCGCGAGGCCAGGGTAGACCGTCACCGGATAGGTGGCAAGGTCCCCCAGGCCGAGCGTTTTGAGGTGGGTGGGCGTGGCCCCGTCGCGGGTAAAGACCCCGTGCGCCGCCCGCGCCTTGAGGTTGCGCGGTGGCCCGCCGTCGAGCAGCAGCGTCTCACGCCCCGCTCCGCCCAGCACCAGGGACGCGTTTAGTCCTGCCGGACCCGCGCCAATAACGATGGCGTCGTAGTCCTGCCGGGCGAGTGGCAAGGCGGCGCTCATCCCTTTGCCCCCTGGCCCGGTCCGGGCCGCACGCCGACATCGGGCAGCGTCGCATCCCTGGGGGCGTCCAGCACGAAGCGGATGGTGGCAGCCACCGTCTCGGCGCGCAGGTAGGTCGCCCCGTCGTAGGGACCGCCCTCCTGCTCGCGGACCTTCTGCTGCATGGGGCCCGCTGTGCGTCCCGGATAGACGGTAGAAACGCGGACGCCGTGCGCGGCTTCCTCGGCGCGCAGTGAATCGGCCAGGGCCTTCAGGGCAAACTTGCTCGCCGCGTAGCTGCCCCACCCGGCATTCGCCTGTAGGCCCGCCCCACTGTTCACGAACACGAAGGTACCCCGCTCGTCCCGCACCCGGGGCAGCAGCGCCCGCGTGAGGGCCGCTGGGGCCACCACGTTGACCGCCAGGGTGTGCGTCCAGACCTCGTGCCCCTGCTCCTCCACCGCGCCCAGTTCCACCACCCCAGCGTTGTGGACCACGTTGGTAACCCGCTCCAGTCCAGCCACAGCTTCCGCAAACGTCGCTGGCTTCGTCAGGTCAAGGAGGAGGGGCCGTCCATCCACCTCGGCGCAGAGGGCTTCCAGGCGTTCCCCATCGCGCCCCTGCAGGATGAGGCCATGGGCCCCCGAGAGGGCGCGGGCCAGCGCCACGCCGATGCCGCCCGTCGCGCCGGTGATCAGGGTTACGGGCCGTTTTGCCTCGGTCATGGGGTGAACCCTAGCGCACGAGGCGCGTGCCGAAATACCTCTCCTGAAACCACACGGCCTTCATGATCTCCGCGTCTGTCCACCCATTTTCGTGAAGAACCACCAGTTTGTCCTCATCGTCGTCGACCCGCACGAGAACTGCCGTGACCGTGCCCTCGGCCTCCCGCACCGGCCCGGACCACCCCAGCAGGGAGGCGTCGATGGCTGAGCGTCGCCGCTGACGGTGCCCGGCAACCCACTGTCATTGACGGGATAGACGGGCCTGGGCCAGCACGGATGCACGCTGCCCATTGGACGGTCCACCCCGCGCCCCCGCTGGCCGAGGCAGGGCGTGAGACTGGGCCGGGAAGGAGCAGCCATACCGCGAGCATAGAGAAAACCACCCCGCCCGGGGGCGAGGTGGCGGGGCCATGAGGCTCAGTTCAGCGTCTGTCCGGCGTTCACCGCTCCCGCCGAGGCCGGGGTGGCGACGCTCCAGGAGAAGTCGGCCGCTTTGCTTCCGGTTCCGCTGCGCTGGATGGAAGTGCCGCCCGCACTGCCGTCTTCCACCACACCCACGTTGGTGCTCTGGGCGCCAGCGGCGCAACCGTCGGTGGGCGTGAAGGTGCCCTCGTAGCTCAGAAATTCGACGAGGGTGGTGCCCTCACACAGGGCGATGCCGTCGGGCTCGTTCCCCGCCAGATTGCCATTTTGCAGACCGGTGCTCGCCGGGATGTTCACCGTATGGACGGTGTAGCTTCCGGAGGCTGCACCCGTACCCAGGGCATATCCGGAAGTCACGCCGTACAGCTTCAGCTGGGCGGGGTTGCCGTTATACAGGTAGACCTTCAGGTTGGCCGGGTCCACGCCGGACGGCACCACGACCTCCACAAACTCGTTGGCGTCTGGACCGGCGTTGTCGTAGTGGAACTCGTTGATCCAGGGCTGGGCCGCCGCGCCTCCGCCCGTCCCCGCCGTCACCGTCACCGTCAGCGTGCTGGTGTCGCTCGCGCCGCTGTCCCCGGCCTTCAGCCCGTAGGTGTAGGTGCCGGGCGTGGTCCCGGTGGGAGCGAACACCGTGACCTTGAAGGGCGTGCCGCTGGTGGCCGTGGCCGGGGCCGTCACCAGCGCCGGGGCTCCACCCTGGGGCGTGACGGTCACGGTCAGGTTGCCCGTGGCGTTCGTGCCCACGGCGGTAAAGCTCCGGGACACGCTGGAGCCGCCCACCGTCACCGCCGCGCTGTCGGTATCGGGCGTGAGCACCACCGTGGGGGCGGGGTTGGAGACGATGGGCGCGTCGGGCGTCAGGTTCAGCCCGATCAGGAGGGGATCGTGATCGCTGGAGCGGAAGGGATCCGGCGCATAGAGGCTGCCCTGCTGCGCCGCCGTCTTGAACTCGGTGTTGTAGTCCAGCACGGTGGGCTCGTCAGAATTGATGTGCCACTTCGTCTGCCCCGTCACCTGCGCGCTCAGGCTGGCCGTGGCGAGGGCGTGGTCCAGGCTGCCCCACTGTGAGTCAAACTGGTACGAGTAGCTCTCCGGCCCGAACAGGTTGCCGTAGCCACCCGCGTTCAGCGTCTGGAGCGGCACTTCCATGCGGTAGGCGTTCAGGTCGCCCATCAGGATGCGGTCGTCTTCGGCCACGCCCGTGGGGTGGGTGCTCAGCCAGTTCACGATGGCGGTGGCAGCGTTTTGCCGGGCCTCGTAGCCGTTGCCCTGGCCGTCGCCCTGGTCTGCGTCGCCCAGCGTCCCACACGCGCTGCCCTTGCTCTTGAGGTGCGCCATCACGGCCGTGAAGCGGCCCCCGTTCGCGGCACTCTGGAAGGTCTGCGCGAGGGTGGGGCGATTGCAGGTGTCGGTGTAGGTGGGGTCCACCGTGTTGTCGAGGATGGCGAGCTGACCTACGGGCTGCACGCGGGCGGGCTGGTAGATCAGGGCCACGCTGATCGCGTCGGTGCCCACGTTGTGCCCCGGGTTGACGTAGGCGAACTGCCCCGCCGTACCTCCGGTGGCCGGATCGTTCAGCGCCCCCACCAGGTTGGCGATGGAGCTGTCCGCGCCCCGGCTGAAGTCGTTTTGCATTTCCAGCACGCCCAGCACGTCGGGGTTCAGGCCCCGGATGGCGCTCACGATCTTCTGGCGCTGGCGGGAGAACTCGTCGCAGGTGTTCGCGCCCCGTGGGGCCTGGCCGGAGGTGGTGCCCCCCGAGCCTGTGCCGCCCGCCGTGCAGGTGTTGCCGGTGCCGTCGAGCGTGGTGAAGAAGTTCAGCACGTTCATGCTCGCCACGCGCAGGCTGCCCCCCACGTTCTCGGGCGTGCTGAGGCGGGGATTGGTGGGCGTGAACTGCGCGCTCTGCGCCTCCACGCGGTAGGCGAAGGCGCTGCCGCTGCGGTTGCCATAGCCGTCGTGATCGTAGTGCAGCACGCCCGTCACGTCCCCGGTGTCTCCGCCGCGCAGGGTGTTGCCCGCGCTCAGGGGCTGCCCCCCGCGGCCAAACACGCCCGCCGGGTTCTGCGCGGTGCTCACGTCGTCCACCCGCAGCGCCCGGTTGGGCAGGTCGGCCAGGAACGCGGCGTAGCCCGTTTTGTCCGGAGCGTTGAGCTGCGTGTAATTGGAGATGCGGGCCGTCGCCAGATCCACGCTGCCGAAGCGGCCCAGGGGAAAGTTGTTCGTCACCACACCCGTGGTCCGTACCCGCATCCCCTCGTACCGCTCGCGGTCCGCCTCGGGTGCGTCCGGCGCGAGGACCACGGGAGCGGGCAGGGCATTGCCGCTCGCCAGCAGGGTGGTGGTGGTGTTCGTGAGCTGCGTGACGGCGGCGGGGGCCGTCACCACCACCTCGCTGGGCTGACCCTTGTTGTAGGTGTACGACCGCCGGAACTCGGCCACCGTCCCGGAGGCGCGCACACGGTCCCCGGCGCTGAGGGTGGGGCAGCTCTGGCCGCAAAACACAAAGAGGCCGTCGCTGGTGTCGGCCTTTCCGTCCGCGTCCAGGCCCTCTTCCTGCAGGAAGTACCCGCTCAGGCCGGGGGCGACGAGCGTGACCACGCCCTCCACCGTCACGCCCTGTCCGGCGAGGGGACTCGGCGCGTCGCCGCTTGCCGTGGTGCCCTGCACGTCCGCCACATTCGTGAGGGAGAGGGTGCCGGGGTTGTCCGCCACGCTAAACACCAGCCGGAAGGCGAAGGGGTCCTGCGCGGATGAGGCGGCCATCGGAACCTTGGCCGCGAAGGTCACCACCTGCTCGCCCCCGGGAGCCACGGCCCCGCCCTGCCAGCCCTGGTGCGCCACGCCCGCGAGTTGCTGCCCGGCGGGCACGCTCACCTGCAGGTCTCCAGCGTTCAGGTTGCCCACGAGCGGGGTGGCGGATGGATCAGCCTCGATCGCGCCCGTGGCGCTGTTCACCCGCCGGGGCGTATCCACGGCAATGTCGCCCGCCCGCGCAGAAGCGTCCGAGCCGTCGAAATACTGCACGCCGAGGAAGGGCGTGTTGCCCACCGTAGCGCCCGTGCCCTCGGTGTCCAGCGGGATATAGGCGGGGGCGGTCAGCGCCTGGCCGGAGCCGTTTGTGACCCGGAAGGTCGCGCGCAGGTGGCGGGTGCGGGTGGCCTCGTCGGTAAAGGTGCCGAAGGAGACCGGGGCGAAGGTCAGGCCGCCCACCTCCTGCGCCTGTCCCTGGAGCCCGGTTGGGCGAATGGTCGCCGAGGGGCTGGCGGTGTTCGCTCCGGTGACGCTCAGTTCGTACACGCCCAGGCTCTTCAGGGGTGCGCGGGTGGGGATGGCGGGCGCAGCGGGCACGGCAACCTGCGGCACCTGACTGCAGGAGGCCAGGGCGAGCAGTCCGGCGAGCAGCGACCGGTGGGGCGTAAAGGGCGTCTTGCGTGCGGATCGGGTCATGTCGTGGCTCCTGGAGCGCAGAGGGGGAGGCAGGGCATCAGAAGTGCGAATCCGGCGGGAAGACGGACCGCCCCCCCGGGGCAATGGGCACCGTGTACAGCAGGGTCACGGCCTGCCAGGGCCCCAGGACCGCCACACGCGGGGGGGTATAGGGCGAGCGGGGGGTGGGGGGGGCAGGCTGGGGAACAATGGGGTGGGCGTCAGATTTCATGGCATTTCCTCGGGGTCTTGGGGCCGGCACAATCTTGCAGACATGCAGAACACCCCGGCGGGTGCGGGCGTTCTGGGTGTTGGGGCCGCCGCAGTATAGGGGACAAATTGTCAGGCCTGTTTCTGCCGCGCCCACCGCGTTCCGCTTTCCGGCGCGGCACGCTACCCTGCCGGGTATGTGGGAAACGGACCCCGACGTCCTCGTCACCGATCTGGGTGACGAGCTGATCCTGATGCACGCGGGTCAGGGCCTGATGTTCAGCCTCAACGCCACGGGCCGCGCTGCGTGGCTGGCCCTGCCCGGCACCCCCGAGGCCGTGGTGGCGGCCCTCTGCGCCGCCTTCGAGGTCGACATCACCCAGGCCGAGGCGGACGCCCGCGCCCTGCTCGCGGAGCTCGCCGCTCGGGGCGTGGTGCGCCGGACGTGACCCGGGATTGGACCAGCCTGAACGCGAGGGTCACGGCGAGCGGACTGGACGCCGCCCTGCTGGGCGCGCTGCGTGGGCGCTGGGGGTACAGCGCGGGTGGACCCCTCCAGCGTGAACTCCAGATTGCTCAGGGCCCTGTTCCCGCCGTGCCGCACCTCTCTCCCACTCCGGTGGCCGTTGCCGATCAGACCCTCTCCGTCTGGGCGGACGGCGACGCCCTGTGGCTGGGCGAGAAACTGCATCTGGAGGTCCGGGAACGCGGCGCGACCATCACGGTGACCCCGGACGCCTCCGAGGCCGCCTGGACGCTCGCCTTCGTGGAGGCGCACCGGGCGGGCGGCTGGCTACCGCTCCACGCCTCGGTCCTCGCCCACGCTGGACGGGCGGTGGCGATCACGGGCGTGAGCGGCGCGGGCAAGAGCACGGCGGCCCTGCGGCTCGCGGGGACCGGGCTCCAGGTCCTGGCCGAGGACCACGCCTGGGTCAGCCCGGAACGCTGCACCGTCGGTTTCGACACCCACCTGCGCGCCTATGAGGACAGCGTGCGCCGCTTTGCCCCCCACCTGCTGCCCCAGGCCGTTGGGCACGATGTCCACGGCAAACTCCTGCTGCCCCTGACCCGTCCGGGCGGGCAGGCGGTTCTCTCGGCCCTGCTCGCCTTCGGTCTGCCTGCCCACCCCACCGCTGCCGAACGGGTCCGCGCGCTCTGGGAGGCAACGGGCGTGCCGCTCACAATGACGGGCAGGCAGAGGTCGGCAGCTGGCGTCACGGCGCTGCTGCCTCACCTCCCGGTGCTGGGCACGGCGCGGGAAGACGCGCTGGAGCTGACGCGGACGCACCTCAATATTGCCTCGGATTGAACCGTCTGCGGAGGGATTCAATCCGAGCAGGGCGAGACGTAGAGAAACGGATTCCGGGCCACCCCTGACTCTCCCCCTCAGGGACAGCGCTCTCCGGCCGGAAAGTGAAACACCTCGGGAAAGCGCTCGCGGTTGAGGGGCTCCTCGTAAGCGTCGATGGTGCCGTGCGCGTCCTCCACCCAGGCGTGCCCCTGAATGCCCCGGGACGTGCGGGCCACCCCACTGACGAACACCACCGGGTGGCCCAGGCGGCGCAGCGCCCGGTAGGTGGTGTAGGCGCGCGGCACGCAGGTCCCCACCCTCGACTGCCGGGGATACAGCAGCCGGGTCAGCCATCCCGCCGCCAGCACAGCGTCCTGCACCTCGGCCAGCGCCAGCGGGCGCGGGGGGGACGCGGGCGTCCAGCGGGCCAGGGGAACGCGGGGGTCGCCCCCGGACCGGACCGCCCACCAGGCGGCGAACGCGTCGGGCAGCAGGCGGGGCAGCCAGCGCAGCAGGCGGGGCAGCCGGATCAGCCGCCGTTGCCAGACCGCCCGCCGGCCCAGCAGGCCGTCGCGCTGCACTGCACGGACCAGCGTGGGGCCCACGTCTGGGCTCCCCAGCGCGAAGTGCCGCTCCAGTGGATCGCACGCTTCCCGGAACGCGGCCCAGGTATGCGTGGCTCCCACCTCTCGCGCCCGGGCCGCCAGTTGCGTCCCCGTCAGGGCGTGCCGGGCCGTCAGCCGCTGCAGATCGGCGTAGTCGGCGGGCTTGAGGCCACCCACGTCCCCGCTCCACTGCCGACCCAGCGCGAGGTTGAAGACCACCGCGTCCACCAGATCGGGCCGCCAGACGGGCACCCCCGCCCAGTCCACCGCTCCCGCCTTCGCCCACAGCGCCGCCGTGACCCGGCGCACCCGCTCCTGGGTGCCGGAGACCCAGCCCACGGCGAAGCGGTGAACGTCCAGCCGCACCTGTCCCCCGGGGCTGAACAGGTGCGCGCTCTCGTGGGTCCAGCGCTCTGGCGCGGCGTGCTGCCCATCGCTGCGCCAGCCGTGCGAAATGGCGATATGAACGGCCCTCATCACGGTGGTGGGGTCTTCGGGAATCAGGACGTCCACGTCCCCGTAAAAGCGCTCGCCCGGCGTGCCGTACTCGAACTCGGCCAGCGCGAAGCCCTTGAACAGCATGGCCGGGATACCCTCCCGTGCCCAGGCGGCCAGCAGGAGCCGCACCTCGGCGCGAATCAGGGCGTGCCGCGCGCCGAGGGCCAGCTGACCGGGCCGCAAAGCTGCCCGCAGGGGATGGTCCTGCGGTAGCCGCATTCGCACCTGCCCTGCCAGCCCCGCAGCAAGCAGGTGCGGCACGTCTTCAGGCCCGATCTGGGGTGGATCGGTGGTCAGGGCTCGGACGAGGATGCTGGGATCAGGTAGGGTCATGGTGAGGCGGCCTCAGCATGCCACTTGCGGCGGCCGCGGTGGGGTGGGCCGTCAGGAGAAGGACCGTCCCCCTGCTACCCTGCGGACATGACGAAGGCGAGCAAGCGGGCCAGCGTGACCCTGAAACCCGGCGCGGTGCGGCGCATCACCGGGCGGTATCCGTTCGGCCACACCGGAGACATCGGAGAGGCGGACGCGGGCATCCTCCCCGGCGAGGTGGTGGAGGTCCGTGCCCCGGACCGCGCCCTGCTCGGGTTGGGCTACTTCAACCCCCAGGGTGCGACGCCGCTGCGAATGCTGACGTGGAGCAAGGAGGACATTGACCTGAAATTCTACCGCTCGCGCGTTCGCCGGGCGCTGGAACGCCGGGCGGGGCGAATCACCGGGACCGACGCGATGCGCGTGCTCCACGCGGAGGCCGACGGCATGCCGGGCGTGGTGGCCGACAGATTCGGCGACGTCCTAAGCGTCCAGCTGCGCAATGCCGGGGTGGAGCGTCACCGGGACCTGGTCCTGCGGGCCCTGCGCGAGGAGACGGGCGCGGCCGCGGCCTTCGAGCGCAGCGACACGGGCGAGCGCCGCCGCGAGGGGCTGGAGCTGAACACCGGCGTTCTGTGGGGCGATGTGCCGGAGCGCGTGACCTTTCACGAAGACGACCTCGCCCTGCACTTTGCGCCCATGGACGCGCAGAAGACCGGCTTTTTTCTCGATCAGCGCGACAACCGCCGCCTGATGCGCTCCCTGGTACAGCTGGGCGAGGGCTTTCTGGACGTCTATTCCTACACTGGGGGTTTCAGCCTGCACGCCGCACGGGCGGGGGCGGTGCCCGTGGCCCTCGACAAGGACGACAAGGCCCTGGCCGTACTGGAACGCGAGGCCCGCGAGAACGGTGTCAAGGTGGGTGTGCGCTGGGGCGACGCGCTGGAAACACTGAGGGCCCTCGAACGCGAGAAGCGCACCTTTGGCGCCGTGGTGCTCGACCCGCCCACCCTCGCCAAACGCAAGGACGACGTGCCGCGCGCCAAACGCATCTTTACGGACGGGGCGGCCCACGCCCTGCGGATGATGCGGCCTGGCGGGCACCTGCTGATCAGCACCTGCGCGCATTACATCCGGGTGGACGACCTGCTCGACGCCGCGCGGGTGGCGGCGGGCGAGGCGAACTGCGGCGCAGAAGTGGTGGCGGTGACCTACCAGCCCGCCGACCATCCCCAGTTGCTGAGCGTGCCCGAAAGTCTGTACCTCAAGAGCATCCTGCTGCAAAAGGAACCCTGACCCCCTCCGCCAAAAGCAGGATGCCCCCCGCCGTCCCTCCAGGGCAGACTGCGCCCATGACCGATATCCGTCTGCCCCTCGGGAATGTCAAATTCAGCGTGCGCGTCGCCATCCTCTGCGTGCGCGGGGACCGGGTGCTGGCGAACACCGAGGACCACATCGACTTCTGGTTTCTGCCGGGCGGCGCATTGGCAACGGAGGAAGACGTGCTGAGCTGCGCTGCCCGCGAGTGGCAGGAAGAAGTTGGCCTCCCCGCAGGGACGATGCGGCTCGTCGGCGTACTGGAGAACTTCTTCGGCCCGCCTGAGAAGCGCCAGCACGAGATCGGCTTTTACTTCCGCATGGAAGCTCCCACCGAACTGTCCGAGGAGCGCTTTCGTGTGCTGGACAATCCAGACGTCTGGTGCGAATGGGTGCCCATCGCCGAGGCGGCCAGCCGACCCGTCTACCCCCTCGCCCTCACCGAGTTTCTGAAGGTGGGACCGGGCGAGGTGCTTCACCGGGTGGAGCGGGGCCAACCGAAGCCCGGTTCAAAGGCACCCTCTACCGAGATGGAGGTTGACACCCGGGTCTTTCGGTAGACCCCGTCGGAGGGCCACTCAACCGGAGAGGGTGAGAATCGCCCCACCTTGACCTTGGAGACCAAACCAAGCAGGTGTTCATTCAGCACGCGGAACTGCCAAAGCGTCATCGCTTCCCACGACGGACTTTTCCCCACGCAATAGCGTTCGCCGGCGTCCAGCCACACGGCGCCCAGCCTCTCCTCCCGTCCCGGTGACGCACAGCTCATACGGCTTCCGGATCCTCCGCTTCGCTCCGGCGATTCCGCGCCTCTCCATCACCGTTTTTCCTGCTCGCTCTGCTCGGGTTGGCCCGTGATTTCATCACGGATGAGCTGAAATCCTTACCACAGTGGCAGCGTAACCTCGGGCCACACGCCATAAGTTCCGTGCCCAGCATATGTCAGGACCGACCATTCAGGCAGGCCGCTGAGGTGGCGTCTGCAAACAGGACTTAGAGCATTTGTCCGAATTGGGCCGCGCGTGGAAGGGCATTCCTCACGGCACCATTCTCCTCCATGCGCATTCAAGTTCGCCCTGCTCGGTCAAAAAGAAGTCCTCCTTTTGGCAAACGCCCTAAGCCGCAAGGTCAAGATTCTCATTAGACCGAACCGCCTGCCCGTACTGGGCGACCAGGCTTTAAAGTATTTATCTGAATTCCGCCGCGAGTGGAAGGGCGCCCCTCACGGTTCCATTCTCCCCGATGATCGTTCACTTTCACTCGCCCTGCTCGGTCAAAAAGGGAACTTCTTTTTGACAAATGCTGTAAAAGGTTCTGAGCCTGCGGACCTGAAAACCGTTTTGCGGCCCAGACCTTTCCACGCCCTGCCCCTACATCTTCGTCAGGTTCGCAAATTTCACCAGCAGCTTCTTGGCCCCCACCGTCGGGAAGTGAACCGTCACCTCCTGCCGGTCTCCCACGCCCGCCACGGCAAGCACCTGACCTTCCCCAAACTTGGGGTGCCGCACCTTCTCGCCGCCCCGGTAGGCCATCCCTTCAGTCATCGGACTGGTGTTTTTCACGGCGCTCGCCCGGGTGAGCACGTCGGGGCGAAACTCGCGCCAGGTCTTCGCGCGGTAGTCGATAACCTGCCCGTAGGGGTCCACCGCATCAAAGCCATCCCCGAGTTCTTCCAGAAATCGGCTGTCCTCCGTGCTGTTGGTCTTGCCGTACTGCATCCGGTTTTGCGCGGCGGTCAGGAACAGGCGGTCCATCGCCCGCGTGATTCCCACGTAAAAGAGCCGCCGCTCCTCCTCGATGCCTCCGGGCTCCTGAAGCGCGTTCTTGCTGGGCAGCAGACCTTCTTCGGTCCCCACAATAAAGACCACGGGAAATTCAAGGCCCTTGGCGTTGTGCAGGGTCATGAGGGTCACGGCGTCCTCGGGCACGTCCCTGTTCTCGCGTCCGGCGCGCATATCGTCCACAGAAGAAAGCAGGGCAGCGTCGTCGAGGAAGTCCGCGATGGTGCCCTCGTTGCTCTGCGACCATTCCTCAGCAGCGTTGACGAGTTCGTCGAGGTTCTCCATCCGCACCTGGCCCTCCTGCCCTTCCTGGCGCAGCAGGTCGAGGTAACCGCTGTGTTCCACGACGAAGCGCAGGAAAGGCCCGGGCTCGTAATTGTCGGCGGCCTCACTCATCTCGTGCATGAGTTTGGCGAACTCCACCGGCTTCTGCGCGCCCCGGTCCAGAATGTTGCGCTCCTGGGCATGGGCGCAGGCGGTCAGGAGGGAAGTCCCGTTGATCCTCGCCCACTCCATCAGCCGCTCCAGCGCCGTATCACCTATTCCACGCTTGGGCCGCCCGACGATGCGGCGCAGGGCCACGTCGTCTTCAGGATTGATGGCGAGGCGGGCATAGGCGAGGATGTCCTTGATCTCACGCCGATCATAAAAGCTCAGGCCACCCACGATCTTCGCCGGAATCTGCACGCGGCGCAGCGACTCCTCGATCACGCGGGACTGCGCATTGGTGCGGTACAGGACCGCCATGTCCGTAAACTTGAGGCCCTCCCCGTGTAGGCGTGTCAGCCACTCGGCGACGAAGTCGCCCTCCGCACGGTGGTCGGTGGCTCGGTGAAACATCACGGGGTGACCGTCTTCCTTGACGGCCCGCAACGTCTTTTCCAGACGCTCTGAATTATTTTCGATCAGTTTGTTGGCAAGTCCGAGCACGCGGGCACTGGAACGGTAATTGTGCTCCAGCATGTACACCTTGGCATCGGGATAATCTTTTTGAAAGTCGAGGATGTTTTGAATATCCGCACCTCGAAATTTGTATATCGACTGATCAGGGTCGCCTACCACAAGCAAATTCCGGTCTCTACTTACGAGAAGCCGCGTCAGTTCATATTGCGCCTTGTTCGTATCCTGGTACTCGTCCACATGAATAAAGCGGGCTCGGTCCTGCACCCGGTCGAGCACACCGGGCACTTCCCGAAAGAGCCGTACCGTTTCCGTAATCAGGTCGCCGAAGTCAATCGCGTTCTGGCCCTTCTTGCGCGCCTCGTAGCGGCGGTAGACCTCGGCGGCGGCGGCACGGGGCAAGCCGCTGATAAAGGGCTCAGGTGAGCGGTCCAGATCTCCCGGCGTCAGCAGGTTGCTCTTGGCCCGGTCCAGAATGCCGCGCAGCACGCGGGGGTTGGTGTCGGGGCCGACGCCGGGGATGGTCCCCATGATCTCCTTGAGGAGGTCGAGCTGATCGTCGTCGTCGTAGATGACAAAGCCCCGGCGCAGCCCGATGTGTTCGCCGTAGGCCCGCAGGATGCGCACGCCCGCCGAGTGAAAGGTACTCATCCACAACCGGTCGGCCCCATGAATCAGGTGCTTGGCCCGCTCGCGCATCTCTGCGGCGGCCTTGTTGGTAAAGGTGACGGCCAGAATCTCGCCTGGGTCTACGCCGTAATGGTTGATCAGGTGCGCGATACGGTAGATCAGCGTGCGCGTCTTGCCGCTGCCCGCCCCCGCGATCACGAGGGCCGGGCCAGTGTAGTGGTTGGCGGCCTGCGCCTGGTTGGGGTTGAGCTGGGACAGCAGGGGGGAATCGGGCAGGTCCGGCGCGAGGGTCACCGGGAGATTGTATCAGGGGTGGTTACGTACAGGGCGTAATGAAGCCGAGCGCCTCTCTGTTTCCCTCCGTCCAGTGGCGTTTCCGCCATTCGCTCCACAATTCCCGGCGCCCACCTTCTCGCCGGGCGGAGTCCAGAGGGAGAAACGCTCACCGGAACGGGGACAACAGGAGCGGAGATGCGCAAGTCCATCTCCCCCGCCAGCCCCGAGAGACAGCGCCAGCACGAGGAGGCCGCCCAGCAGGCGCGGGAGGAGCGGCGCCCCTTCACTGTACGCCGCCCGTTCCCGCTGCGGTACTGCCCGCATTGCCCCCGGTGGTGCCCGCCCGATGTGCTCAGCTCCGCCCCCAGGCCTGTTAGGCTGCTGGCCGTATGGAGCGCGCGACGGGACTGGCCCTGCTCAGCGTGGTGGTGGCCGCCACCGTGCTGGGCCTCAAGTTTCTGGCCTACGCCCTGACCGGCAGCGTGGCCCTGTACTCGGACGCGCTGGAGAGCATCATCAACGTGGCGGCGGCCCTGGCCGCCCTGATCGCCCTGCACGTGGCGTCCCGCCCCGCCGACGCCAACCACCCCTACGGCCACACCAAGGCCGAGTATTTCAGCGCGGTGGCCGAGGGCGTCCTGGTCGTGCTGGCGGCCCTTGCCATCGTGCGCGAGGCGGCCCCCGGCCTCCTGCACGCGAGGGCGGTGGAAGCGCCCCTCCTCGGCCTGCTGGTAAACATCGGGGCGAGCGCGATCAACGCCGCCTGGGCGGGTGTGCTGCTGCGGCAGGGACGGGCGCTCCGGTCCCCGGCGCTGCTCGCCGACGGGCGACACATCCTGACCGACGTGATGACCAGCGTGGGCGTGGTGGTCGGCGTGGTGCTCGCGCAGGCAACGGGGCTGGCGTGGTTGGACCCGGCCCTGGCGCTGCTGGTGGCCGGAAATATCCTCTGGAGCGGCTGGGGCCTGATGCGTGAGTCGGTTGGCGGCCTCATGGACGCGGGGGTGGACGCGGCGACGGACGCCCGCATCCGGCAAACCATGAGCGAGCACGCGGAAGGGGCGCTGGAGATGCACGACCTGCGGACCCGGCACGCGGGCCGGATGACCTTCGTCGAATTCCACCTCGTGGTGCCCGGCGAGATGACTGTGCAAGAAGCGCACGCCATCTGCGATCGCCTGGAGGAAGCCCTGCGGAGCGAGATGCCCGGCGCGAGCGTCACCATCCACGTTGAACCGCAGGACAAAGCCAAGCACCACGGGGTGCTGGTGCTGTAATGGCCGGAAGAGGGCCGGGACACGACTACAGCACAGACACCCACGCCCTTTTTTTGCTAAGTAAAGGGATATGGACCTCCCCTTACGTTTCCTGCTCGTCGATGACAGCGTGGGAGATCAGCTCCTGGCCGCAGAAGCGTTTCAGCAACTGCGCCCCGATTGCGTGCTTACCTGCGTGTCGAGCGGCGCGGAAGCCCTCAGAATGCTGCGGCACCAGAAGGTGAAGCCTGATGTAGTGCTGCTGGACGTGAACATGCCGGGCATGAGCGGACTGCAGGTGCTCGAAGCGATCAAGGCCGATCCCAAGCTGGCCCTGCTGCCGGTGGTGATGCTGTCCACCTCCAACGCCGAGAACGACGTACAGGCCGCCTACACGCTGCACGCCAACTCGTATCTCGTCAAGGCCCCCATTTTCGAGGACTTCGTGGCCCAGATCGAAACCTTCCTGGACTTCTGGCAAAAGAGCCGCATCGCGCACCCGTAGCGGGTGCGCAAGGGGGAGCGTGACATCGCGCCTCCCCGCACCCCGCTGCTTGGCAAGCCGCACCTGCGCGCTTCTCGTCGCCTGGGATGCAGCGCAGTACCCGCGTGACCTGCGCCGCGTCTCCCCCGCTTACCGGGCGGCACGTGGAATTTGGGAGGGTTGCGGCAAGCCAAGTGATGACGCGTTTTTTTGATCTTCCCAGGGGTGGTTTACGTTGACCTCTCAACCACTGCTGGAGAGGCTCTCCCTATCAGAGCTAAGTACAACGCATTGACGATCTAATGGTCTGAGAGGTACTTCGGGAATTGAATGGGTCCTTTTGGCTTCGCGTTGGGACTGCACTATCTACGTTACGGAGGGAAACTTATCTCCCAGCCTACTTCTCTATCAGACCACTCTACCGAACCATTAGCAGTTCCCCGGTCATGGCCGGCCCTTCCCGGCCGGTGAAGTGGGCGTCCAGTGAGAGGTAGACCACCAGAATCACGTAGAAGCCCGTTGTGACCGGCACCAGCGTGTAGAGCTCTCCAGTGGTGCCAGGCACAAGGACGAGCTGCAGCCTCTGAAGTGGCTTCTCAGAGAGTGCGCGGCGTGACATACAGCTCCCCTAGCTGCGTGCGCTTGTCGATCTCGTGGGTGCCACAGGGCAGCGTGATGGTGTCCCCGTCCAGCCGAGCTGTCGCAGGGTCCATCTGCCTCCCGTTGACCCACAGCTGCTTCCAGGGAATCGGGAGATGCACGATGGGGCTTCCTGAGTGGCCAGCGCTCGCGCTTGCTCGCGCAGCAGGTAATGACGCATGACGCCCTCCCCTCGCCGCTCCCATTGGCGCATGGAGGGCCGCAGCTGCCGCGTGCTGATCCTCCCCAGTCCGGCGGCAAGCCCGCAAATGTTCTCGCCAAGTTTGAGGACGGCGTACAGCACATCGTGAGCACCAAAATTCCTGACGAGTACGAGAAGGCGTCCTAACGCGGTGTGGGCTTCGTTCATCACACCTGCTGCGGCACGTTGTGCCACTCCTGTTCGCGCAAAGACGTAATGTGAGGGCATGCGGACAACTCTAGCCCTACTGGTCGCCATCGCTGCTGTCAGTGCAGGTGCTCAGAAATCCCTCAAGATCACGCCTGCCAACGTCGGAGCGGCTGGTATAAAACTTGTCCGTAGCGAGAAACTGGCGGCGGTCCTCCACTACACCTTCATTGAGAAGCAGTATCCGTACATCGGCGTCAAAAGCGTGAAGACCGTACCCACGCCGCAAGACCTCGTGCATGCCTGCCAGGCAGAAACGAAAGACAACCTGAAGACGCCCCGGATAACCAAGTTCTCGCAAGTAACGAAGCCCGAATACCTGGTGCAGGGTGGCGTGTATTACCTGAAGGGCGTGGTGGATTTCCAGAATTCCTCCAGCGCGGTACGCCGAGCAGATTTTGTTTGTATGGTTGCGTTCCAAGGGAGTGCAAGGGGCGGCACTCTCTACACACACGCAGACGTGATCCTCCGCAAATAAATCACCATACGTTTTGCTCTTGCCAGACCCGGCGCATACTCGAGGACGGGAAGACACTCCTCGAGGCCCTCGAATTGGTCGCCGTACCCAAAAACCCTCGTGATGACAACACACCTCTTGACAACAATCCCCCGCCTTGTTCAGCGGGGGCTTTTGCCGTTTAGAGCATTTGTCTGAATTGCGCTGCGCAGGTGAGGAAGGGCACCCCTCACAGATCCATTCTCCCCAATGCACATTCAAGCTCGTTCTGTTCGATCAAAAAGAAGTCATCTTTTTGACAAATGCCCTATTGCGTCACTCCCGACTCGACGGGAGCTGCGGCCTCAGTCTGAAGCCCCCCTGTAGATTTCACCACCCCAACGTTGCTCCTCTTCCTCCAGCCGGGCTTCTCCACCCACCTGCCGGTCTTGACAAAGAAAACTCACCAGTACGAAATCTGTAGATGGCATCCCCTCCAGGCTGTAGCGCCCATGGGCCTGAGGTGACGTCACGCGGACCGTTGGGGTCCCCATATCGAACGTCACACTTACGGGATGACCGATCTCAAGCCCAGTGTCCGCAGGCTCTTCCACCACACCCCGAAACACACGATTAAGGTCGCCCACTTCGCCAAACCAGCGCCCTACCAATACGAAACGGCTCATCGAGATCGGCTCCTACATCGCTGGAACGGGCATGGGGAGCCCAGGAGTGTCAGGGTTCTCCATGGGGCTTGGGACGGGCAGACCAGGGGTATCTGGATTTATGGGTGGGTCCATCACCGGGCCCGTGTCATCTCCACCCGGCATCTGCTCAGGAAGTGGCGCGGGAACATCTGTAGGTTCAGTTGCTGGGACGGGAGGGCGGTTGTAAGGTCCAGTCATATGTACCTCCTGCGCTCACCGTAGGGCGATACCCACAGGGAGATCAGCTATACGCCTAAAGAGCCCTTCACAAAGGACAATCTGATTTTTCCGTTGCACCAGAGGAATCTGAAGAGTCGTTTTCCCGACTCTTATACGCTCCTTTTGATAATTGGCTCAAGGCGGCGCAGGGCCTCCAGGAGCGCATTCTACGGATTTTGGATGGGCAGAGAGACTGTTTGCCGCCTCTCGGGCGTCTCCAGCCTAGCAACGCGCTTCAAGAAGCAGTGAGCGCTCTGAGCGGCGGGGAGTGGGCACTCATGAGAAGAGCACAGCACCTCAGTGCAGCCGAGAGCAGAAGGTTGCACCGTTGCTGTTTTGGATGGGATTTTTCTTTATCTACGCAGGCCCCAAATGGCGTATTGGATGAAGAGTAAATGGAACCACCCCAGTTCCCCAGAGCGGCGCAAACGGACGCTTGTCGGTTCAGGTCTTCGTCCTTGAACAACTGTTCATCACCGACTCCGGCTTCGTCGGGCGCTGCCGCACCTCCTCGTGCTTGCCGCATCTTCGACGTCCTTTTGATGGCTCTGCTCTTACCCTGAGCCCCTGAACAGCTTCCTGCTCAAAACCTAAGTGGCGGCTTACCGCTTTCTCTCCTTTCAGCGGCCTTCGCCGCCAGGACCCGTCAGCGTCGCTGGACAAACTGTCAGCGTGAACGGTACCGTCGTCAGTGGCCCGGCCAACAGGCCAGCGTCACGGACTGCCTAAACGAAGCGCTTTTTAATGGAATCTGGCGTCTGCGCGTCACCGAGGTTGAGGCAATCATCGATCCGACTGGTGGTACCGGGCCGGTCTATCACCTGCTGGTACAGCCCAGCAACGGCACCAGCACAACCCTCGCGCCGATACCAGCGTGCGGTACAACAACACCTGCAACGTGTTTCTCGGCAATGACGACAGCTTGACGGCGGTCACTCGGACAGATGTCGTTGGGGCTCTTCAGCCTGAGACCCCAGGGCAGTTACCGCAGGGCAACAGCACAACGCTGCAATTCCCGTTTCGGGCCGCGAATGGCCGCACATTGGAGCAACTCCAGGTGGATCTGCCACAGAAGTTCTTGTTTAGAGCATTTGGCAAAAAGAGGACTTCTTTTTGACCGGGTAGAGCAAGCGAACTTGAATGCGCACGGGGGAGAATTGCTCTCGTGCGAAACTGGCGGCTTGAACCGCCACTCCAGCCTCAACGCCACTGCTGCCTGCTCTCGCCCCGACAGAACCTGAGGCCCATCCGCGTTGCTGGAGGAATTGGACGTGCAGCTCACCATACGAAAGGGCGGCAACGTGGAAATTGCCGCCCTGAACGTGCCCCGGGCTTCTTGGGCCTCGAGGTTTTGGCACTGGTTTTAACCTGCCTGGGAAAACGCCATCCTGAACAGGAACTTGGTGACCTCGCCCTTGATGTTGTCGATCATGTCGTTGAACATGTTCGTCGCCTCGAACTTGTATTCCGTGAAGGGGTCGCGCTGGCCGTAACCACGCAGGCCGATGCCCTGCCTGAGTACGTCCATGCCGTGCAGGTGTTCTTTCCAGTGCTGGTCCACCACCTGCAGCAGCACGTAGCGGCTCATGCTGTTCATCATGGTGGGGCTGAGTTCCTCGCGGCGGGCGTCGAAGGCGTCGGCCACGGCGGTCAGCACGTGGGCGTGGACATCCGCTGGGGCCAGGCTACGCAGCGCCTCGAAGTCGTACTCCTCCAGGGCAGGCACGGCGTCGGTGAGGTTGGCCTTCAGCGTTTCGAGGTCCCAGCTCTCGGGAGCCTGGTCAATGGGCGCGTAGTACGCGAGCTGCATCTCGGTGAAGTCGGCCACCATGCCCTCGGTGCTTTCCTCGACATCCTCGTCGGGCCCGAGCAGCACCTCACGGCGCTGGGCGTAGATGGTGTCGCGCTGCTTGCTCATCACGTTGTCGAACTCCAGCAGCTGCTTGCGGATGCCGAAGTTTCGGTCTTCCACCCGCGCCTGCGCGCGCTCGATGGCCCCAGTGACCATCTTGGCCTCAATGGGCTGCGAGTCGTCCATGCCCAGCTTGTCCATCATGCCGACCACGCGGTCATTGGCAAACAGGCGCATCAGCTCGTCCTCGAACGAGACGTAAAAGCGGCTGCTGCCCGGATCTCCCTGACGGCCTGCGCGTCCACGCAGCTGGTTGTCGATGCGGCGCGACTCATGGCGCTCGGTGCCGACAATGTGCAGCCCGCCGAGTTCCTGCACCCGGGCGCGGTCCGCCACCGTTTCGGCCTGGAGCTGCTGTGCCTGACGAATAAAGTCGGGCACCATGCCGGGAATCTGCATCCCAAGCGCCTCAGCTGCCGGGTCCTGCCGGCTGATCGCCTTGATAAACGCCTCGGCCGTGGGCTCGAAGCGGTTGAGGCCGAAATGCTGTTCAATGGCCTCGCCCAGCACGTACTCGGCGTTGCCGCCGAGCATGATGTCGGTGCCGCGCCCGGCCATGTTGGTGGCGATGGTAACGGTGCCCGACCGCCCCGCCTGCGCGATGATGCTCGCCTCCTGCGCCTCGTACTTGGCGTTCAGGACCGAGTGGGGGATGTCCGCGGCCTTCAGCAGTTCGCTGAGCTGCTCGGACGTGTCGATGCTGGCCGTGCCGATCAGGATGGGGCGGCCCGTGACGTGCATCTGTTGAACTTCCTGCACCACAGCGTTGTACTTGCCCAGGCGCGTGCGGTACACCAGATCGTCGGCGTCCTGACGCAAGATGGGCTTGTTGGTGGGGATTACCAGCACGTCGCTGCCGTAGATGTCGAGAAATTCCTTTTCCTCGGTCTTGGCCGTGCCCGTCATCCCGGCGAACTTGGCGTAGAGGCGGAAGAAGTTCTGATACGTGATGGTGGCGAGCGTCTGGTTCTCGTTCTCGATCTTGACGCCCTCTTTGGCCTCAATGGCCTGGTGCAGCCCTTCGCCGTAGCGGCGGCCGGGCATGGAGCGGCCCGTGAACTCGTCGATGATAATGACCTCACCGTCCGCGTTCACGATGTAGTCCTTCTCGCGCTGGTACAGTTCCCGGGCGCGGACCGCCTGGGTGATCATGTGCGCCTTGTCCATGTTCTCGGGGCTGTAGAGGTCCGGGATGGAGAGCAGGCGCTCGATCTTGGAGATGCCCGCCTCGGTCATGTGGACCTGCTTGCCCTTCTCGTCGATGGTGTAGTCGCCGGTGGGCTCCGCACGTTTGCCGGGCTCGGCGGGTTCACCGCGTTGCAGGCGGCGGATCAGCTTGGCGAACACGTAGTACTGGTCCGTTGCCTTCTCGGCGGCCCCCGAGATAATCAGCGGCGTGCGCGCCTCGTCGATCAGGATCGAGTCCACCTCGTCCACGATGGCAAAGTGCAGCGGCGTATCGGCGCGCAGCACGAGCTGTTCGCGGCTCTGCGCCATGTTGTCGCGCAGATAGTCGAAGCCCAGCTCGCTGTTGGTGACGTAGGTGATGTCGCAGGCGTAGGCTTCCTGCTTCTGAAAGGGCTGCAAATCCCGGTTGGCGAGGCCGACGGTGAGGCCCAGCGTACGGTACAGCAGCCCCATCTCCTCCATACCAACGCGGGCGAGGTAATCATTGACGGTCACGAGGTGACAGCCCTTGCCCTCGAGCGCATTGAGGGCCAGCGCGAGCGTTGCCACCAGCGTCTTGCCCTCGCCGGTGCGCATCTCCGCGATGCGGCCCTGGTGGAGCGCCGCGCCGCCGATCAGCTGCACGTCGTAGTGCCGCTTCCCGATGGAACGTCGGCCCGCCTCCCGGATCAGGGCGAAGGCGGGCACGATCACGTCGTCGAGCGTCTCGCCTCCCTCCTGCACGCGCTTGCGAAGGGCCATAAAGGCCTCGGCGAGATTCTCGACGCTTTTCATCTCTTCTTCCAGCGCGTTCACCGGCTGCACCACCGTTTTGATGATGCGCTGGACATCGCGCTGGTTGGTATCGAACACTTTGTTCAGGACACGGAACATGACAGCCGAGTATAGCGCGCCATGAGGAAGCGGGCTGACAGGGTTCAGTGAGACCGGCGTAAGCAACTTGAGCGGAGCGGGCTAAGGGTTGATGGGAGTTGGCCGAAGGCGGTTGCTTTGCGGGAACGCAACGTTTTGCCTCCTGTCCCATGCGGTTCGCGGCCCTCTGCTTTCTCGTGGTGGAGGCTGCGGCACGCCTCATACGGTTTCCGGATCATCCATTACATCCGCTTCGGTGCTTCCACGCCTCTCCGTCACCGCTTTTCCTGCTCGCGCCGCTCGGCCCGTTATTTCATCACGGATGAACCGCAATCCTGATCAGACGTGGTGCGGGGCGGCTGGCGGCCCTACACCTGGGCACCGCTGGGGGCCAACGTCCTTCTGGACCTTGCTGGTCGGGTGGGACGTGGCGGCGCTCCTGCTCCGTCCTCGGCTCGGCCTCCCCCTCGGCGTGGGGTGGCGGGAGCAAGGACGCCAATCGCCCAGGCGGCCTCTCTGGGCTTGCTGGTGGGGGCTGCTTAGGGCTGAGGGTTCGCCAGGGGGGCATACGCCACCGCGCCCTCAGTGAGCGAGCTGGGCAGGCGGCCCGCCTGAATGGCGGCGGCTCCCGCCAGAGCGATCATTGCGCCGTTGTCGGTGTTCAGGCCCTTGCCGGGAAAGACTGCCCGCACCGGGCTGGCCGCAAACGCTTTGCGCAGCGCCCGGTTCGCGGCCACACCGCCGGACACCACCACCGTTTCCCGTCCATACGCTTGCGCGGCCCGCAGCGCAGTTTTAACCAGCACACGCACGGCCGCCCGCTCGAACCCCGCTGCCAGGTCTTCGGGTGTCGCCCCTGCCTTGTGCGCCAGCAGCGCCGCCGTCTTCAGGCCACTAAAGGAAAAATCGAAGCCTTTTTGCCCCTGCAGGGGTTCCTTGAAGGGCACGGCGTCCGGGTTCCCACGTGTCGCCGCCTCACTGATGGCCGGGCCACCGGGGTAGCCCAACCCCGCCAGCCGGGCGATTTTGTCGAAGGCCTCACCCGCCGCGTCGTCGCGCGTGGCCCCGACGAGCACGTATTCGCCCTCGCGCGGCACGTCGAAAAGATGGGTGTGTCCGCCGCTGACCACGAGGGCGAGGTACGGCGCGCGCAACTCCGCCTCGCTTGCCGCCGCGTAGATATGGCCCTCCAGGTGGTGCGCGGCGTAGAAGGGCACGTCCAGCGCCTGCGCAAGGCCTTTGCCGTACATTAGGCCCACCAGCAGCGCTCCCATCAAGCCGGGGCCGGAGGTCGTGGCCACTGCGCCGATGTCTTCCACGCGTAATCCGGCGTCGGCCAGCGCGTCCCCCATCACCGCGTCGATACGCTCCACATGCTCGCGACTCGCCAGTTCGGGCATCACGCCGCCGTACTGCGCGTGAACGGTCTGGGACCACACCCGGTTGGCCCGCACCTGCACCCCGCCGCCCAGAAGCAACTCCACCACGCCCACGCCCGTGTCGTCGCAGGAAGTGTCGATGCCGAGGATGTACCGGGGACGCGGTGCGCTCATCGCGGGGAAGTGTAGCAGGGCCAAGCCCAAGGGCCGAGGCCGGGCAGCACCTTCTCCAGGTGGAGTGGCGGCAATCTCGAGGCGTTCCCCGACCGTGCGTTTGCGTCAAGCCCCCAGCCGCTGAACCGCTCGCCCTGCCGACTTGCGACTGCTCCTGCCGGACACAGGGCTGGCACAAACGGAAGTCTGAACGGTGTGTACCAGGTGCCCCCCCGCGGGTGCACGGGCTGCGCCGCGGTTCTGCACCGGGCCGAAGAGTGCCTACCAGTGCGCCGTGTCCGAATCCGGCTCCTCCGCCAGCAGCCAGAGTGAGCGGCCCTGCCCAGCGGCCTCGCGCTGGGCGTCGATCAGCACGCCCTCCAGCGGAGCGGCGAGGTGGCGGTGACGCGTGCGGAAATGCCCGTAGTCGCACAGCACCAGAGCAAAGCGCGCGGGACAGGCGTCGGAGTCGGTCAGTACGTCATACAGGGCGTCCCAGTTGTGGCCGAAGTTACCCGACAGTGACAGGCCGCGCAAAAAGGCGAGCATCAGGCTTTCCTTGCCGTGCACCTGGGAGAGGTCCACCTCGCGCAAGGCCACCTGATGCCCGGCGGCCAGGATGCGGGCGTCGTGCGGCGCGGTCTGAATGCCCTGAGGCGCCTGCGCAAAAACGTGAATCACGGACGAATTCTCCGGAAGGTGGCGTAATGATCGGCGGTGTAGTAGCACTCGCGGTCCGCAGGGTTGAGCGCTGCGCACACGATCCGCCGCGCGCCCCGGTTCCCCTCGCCGGGCGTTGGCACCGTGTATTCGCGGTACCCGCCCCGGGGCCGCTGCGGCAACACGCCCTCGCGGTTGCCGAAGGTCACGCCGTCCTTGCGGTAGGGAAAGGGACCACCCGCGCGAATGAGCTTCAGTGTGCGCTGGCCCTCAGGCGGCAACCCGCGGACCGCGACGAAGGCGAGACCACTGGCCGGGTCACGGGCGAGTGAGGTGGCCCTCGCCTCCGGACGGATTGGCGTTTCGCGCCCACCCGTCGAGGTGCTGCCCGCCGGTACATCACAGGCGAACAGCACCGCTCCCAGCAGGAGGGTGGGCACACCACGACCGAGGAAAAGGCGAACGTTCACGCCTGGAGTGTAAGGCGCAGGGCCTGACGGACCCTTTAGCCTTCGCCCCGTTCATCCAGCCAGGCCAGCAGGTCCGGCAGCAAGCCCTCCAGCCCCTTGTACGCCGCCTGTTCGGGCATCATCGTTCGCAGGGCCGCGGCCAGGGCGGAGGCGTGGACTGGCTCGGCCACCGCTTCCCGCAGCGGCGTCGTCAGGGGACGGATGGTGAAGAGCGCGCCCCCCGCAGCGGGAAAACCCGTCAGCGTCTGCCGCTCGACGCGCAAGAAGGCGGCGCCGGGATCAAAGCGGGTGGAGGCGGCCCGGTCCCCGTCGGGAGGGGCCGCCGGGTGGTGGTCCAGCCGGTCTGTGACGCTGATGCCCCAGGCAAAGCGCACAAAAGGTCCGCGCGAGATCACCGCGTCCACCAACCGGGGCGCGGTGGCGTTCATCGGGCCGCTTCCGGCAACGGGCCTATGCACGGCCACAAAGTCCCGCCCCAGTTTGTCGCGTGGGTCCCAGTGCTGCGGCGAGAGCACGTGCGTGGCGGCCAGCCAGTCGTGCCCGGTGGCGGGATCACGGGCGATGATCGCCAGGTCTTCCTGAGCGTTAAGCCCCAAGAAGTCGAGGGCGTTCAGCGGCACCACGTTCCGGACGAGAGGAGCGAACGGTCCACCGAAGCGCTTCAGGCCCTCCACACTGCCCCAACGCACGCCGAGCTCGGCGGACCAGCCCAACGCCTCATTGCGCAAGGTCCGCCCGTCCCAGGTCACCACGCCGTCACTCTCGGCGGCGAGGGTCCGGGAGATGAAGTCGAGGGCCGCTTCGCGCAAGTCCGGCGTCAACCCCGCCTCACCCGCGTATTCGTGCGGTGCCCGATGGTGGGCAGCCGCCTTACTCGCTGCGAACCGCCCGTAGTCCCGGTCAAAGGCGAAGGTGTGGTGTTCCGGGGCGGGAACCTCCAGCCAGGGAACCGGTTGTGCCCCCAACCGGTACAACCCGGCTGAGACGGCGTATTTGCCGTCAATGAAGGGGCGGTATCTCGTCGGGGAGCGAGAGAACACGGACGTATTGTCGCAGAGCGTAGCCAGCGGGGCTCTTCAAGCGCTGTCCGCAAAGGAACGCCTCTGCTTGACCGGAGTACAGGGGCGATGGTCCGAACCGTCGAAGTGGTCCCTGCGGACAGAAACCGCCTTACATCCGTAACTCCCGTTACCTACCCCCAGCTCGCCGGAGAAGCGGCTGGCCCGGAACATGGCCGTGACGCAGCCGCTGCACCTCTCCCCTTCCGGCACGAAGGCCCCTGGCCCTGACACCACGGCCGAGCGCGCCAGACCCAGCGGTTTGGGCCCCGTCTCCTGCGTTTCGCGGCGGGCGGCTCCCTCCAGACTCTCGCCGGGCATGAGGTGAGCGCCCGGCAGGGTCCACTGCCCGCTATGCAGGCGGAGCAGCAGCAACCCCCCCCCCTTCCGTGCACCGGGGCGGACCCCACGGCAACGCGCGGGAGGTCCTGACCGGGCAGCGCGCGTTCCTCAGCGCGAAGCACTCAGGTCCTTCTGCCCTCGGCCCTTCGCGCTGTCAGGCCATATTCCCGTTGCTCAGCACACCCGCCGCGATCAGCACCAGGAGAATCACGCCCACGATGACCCGGTAAATCGCAAAGGGCTTGAAGTTGTTGGTGGAGACGAAACGCAGCAGCCAGCCGATGGACAGGTACGCCACCACGAAGCTCACGCCGATACCGAGCAACATGTTCACCGCGCCGATCTCCCCCAACACGTGCCGACTCTTAATCAGGTCCAGCAGCGACGCGCCGCCCAGGGTGATAAAGCCCAGGTAAAAACTCAGCTGCGTGGCGGCAGGCCGGTCCAACCCCAGCATCATGCCACCGAGGATCGAGCTGGCGCTGCGCGAGAAGCCGGGCCACAGCAGCGCGAGGCACTGCACCGCACCGATGCCCAGCGCCTTGACGGGCGTGATCTCCTCGATGCGGTGGACGGTGGGCGTGACCTTGCGGCTTTCCACCAGCCAGATCAGCACGCCGCCCACGATCAGTGCCCAGGCCACCACACTGGGCGTGAACAGGAAGTGCTTGATCTTGGAGCCAAACAGCGCGCCCAGAATCACGGCGGGAATGCAGCCCACCAGTACGCTCGTCCAGAGCTTCCGCTGGGTGGGGTCCCGGCCGATGGTGCCAATTTTCAGGAAGTCTTTCCAGTAGTACACCAGCACCGCCAGGATCGCGCCGCCCTGGATAATCACCTCGAAGGCGTCGCGCATGTCCTTGCTCCACGGATGGGCCTGCATTCCCCGCAGCAGTTCGCCCGCCACGATCAGGTGCCCCGTCGAACTGATTGGCAGGAATTCGGTGATGCCCTCGACGATTCCCAGGATAATGGCGTAAAGCGAATCCATAACTCGCGCGAGCCTAACACTTCGGGAGGGCGCTCAGACTCATTCCAAAGGTGGAGACTGGCGGGGTGACCTTCCACCCGTATATGCAGCGCTGGCACCTCGTCTCCGACGGTCTGCCCATTTACACCCGCAGCAGTGACCTCCTGCCCGTGCGGTATGGGGGCCAGGCGGCCATGCTCGAAATCGCGCGGGGTGAGGAGGAGAAGACGGGCAACGC
Organism: Deinococcus hopiensis KR-140; assembly: GCF_900176165.1. Lineage (NCBI taxonomy): Bacteria > Thermotogati > Deinococcota > Deinococci > Deinococcales > Deinococcaceae > Deinococcus > Deinococcus hopiensis. Next base: position 1,208,935 of record NZ_FWWU01000009.1, on the reverse strand, counting down.
GGTGATGGCCTGGTGGGATGGTGCGGGCGCAGCGCGGGTCTGGCAGCACGACGCCGAAGCGGTATTGCTGGAGCGGGTGGAGGGCAATTTTTCACTGACCGAGATGGTGAGCGCCGGGCGCGACGACGAGGCGACGCGGATTCTTTGCCGGTTGGCAGGCGCGCTGCACCGGAACGGGACGTGGCCGGGGCCCGAACTGCCTTCCCTGGAGCGCTGGTTCCGGGGGCTGGAGGAGATGGCGCCAGGCGTGGGCGGCGTGCTGGCCCACGCCCTGGAAACGGCCCTGAGCCTTCTGCGGAAACAACAGGATGTTCGCGTCCTGCACGGCGACATTCAGGCAACGTTCTGCACAGCCGCGAGCGGGGCTGGCTTGCCATTGATCCCAAGGGACTGACAGGAGAGCGGGGCTACGACTACGCCAACATCTTCTGCAATCCCGGCCTGGAAGTGGCCGCCACGCCCGGACGCCTCGCCCGGCAGGCGGACGTGGCGTCGCAGGAGGCGGGGCTGGACCGTTCGCACCTGCTGCAATGGATTCTGGCCTACGCAGGCTTATCAGCGGCGTGGCATTTGCAGGCAGGTGAGCGGGAACAGGCGGAGGCGACGCTGGAAGTCGCGCAGATCGCAACGGCAGCGCTCCACCGCTGACGCCCTCCCTCCTGTGCAAGCCCCGCGCAACCCGCCACCGATTGCCCCACCACCTGCTATACTCCACGTTTGGGTGCCCCCGTGACCCCTGCCCGCGCGTGCTGGAACGTCGCACGCGGGCCTGGCCGCAAAAGTGCAGAACCTGGCAACAGGGAGTGGCGCGAGGCTGGCGCGAGGACGGCAAACTTTTTCCCGATCAACGTTCAGGAGTCAACCGTGTCGTACATTTCCATGAAGCAGCTGCTCGAAGCGGGCGTCCACTTCGGCCACGAGACCAAGCGCTGGAACCCCAAGTTCAAGCGGTTCATCTTTGCCGAGCGCAACGGTATTTTCATCATCGACCTGCAAAAGACCCTCAAGCAGATCGACCGTTCCTTCGATTACATCAAGGACCTGTCTGAGCGCGGCGGCGTCATCCTGTTTGTGGGCACCAAGAAGCAAGCTCAGGAAATCGTGGAGCTCGAAGCCCGCCGCACCGGGATGCCCTTCGTGACCAGCCGCTGGCTTGGCGGCATGCTCACCAACTTCCGTACCATGCGCACCCGCATCGACCGGCTCAATGAACTCGACGACTTGTTCGAGTCGGGCCGCATCAACGACCGCCCCAAGGCTGAGCGCATTGCCCTGGGCAGTGAGCGCGAGCGCCTGCTGCGCTTTGTCGGCGGCATCCGCAAGATGACCCGCCTGCCCGACGCGATCTTCGTGGTGGACCCCACCAAGGAAGTCATCGCCGTGCAGGAGGCCAACAAGCTCGGGATTCCCGTGATCGCCCTGGCCGACACCGACTCGGACCCCGATGTCATCGACTACATCGTGCCCGGCAACGACGACGCCATCCGCTCCATCCAGCTGATCGCGCACCGCATCGGTGACCTTGTGGTGGAAGCGCGCGGTGGCGGCGAGGACGTAAGCGGCGAGCGCGTGGAAGGCGGCAACGCGGACATCGCGGCGGCCGAGCAGGGCGGCGAGGGCGACACGGCCCAGCTGACCAGCAGCCAAGGCCGCGCAGGCTAATCCCGCCCACCAGGCATATTTGGGGGCGTCCGGCGCAGAACGGTCCGCCCCCTTTCTTCGGACGACAATTCACCTTACGGAGGTATCAACCATGATGGAATCGATCAAGAAGCTGCGCGAACTGACCGGCGCGGGCATGATGGACGTGAAAAAGGCCCTCAGCGACGCGGGCAACGACGAAGACAAGGCGATTGCCCTCCTGCGCGAACGCGGCATTGTGAAGGCCGCCAAGAAGGCCGACCGTGAAGCCAAGGAAGGCATCGTGCGCTTCGTGGTGGACGGCAACCGTGCCGCCATCGTCGAGGTAAACAGCGAGACCGACTTCGTGGCGCGTAACTCCGACTTCCAGGCCCTGGTGGAGAGCCTCGCCCAGGCCGCGCTGAAGGCCGGAACGAACGACGTGGAGGAGTTCAAGAACTTCACGCTGGACAGCGGCGAGACTGTGGCGACCACCGTCGCGGCCGCGGCGGGCAAGATCGGCGAGAACCTCGTGCTCAACCGCGTGGCCTACGTCGAGGGCGATACGGTGGCGGGCTACGTTCACTCGAACGGCAAGATCGGCGTGCTCGTGGACCTCGCGGGTGGCAACACCGCCAAGGCGAAGGACGTGGCCCTGCACGTGGCTGCCGAGCGTCCCCAGTACCTCAGCCGCGACGAGGTGAATGCCGACGACATCGAGAAGGAGCGCGAGATCCTCACCAACAAGGCGCTGAACGAGGGCAAGCCCCAACAGATCGTCGAAAAGATCGTGGGCGGCCAGATTGGCAAGTTCTACGAGGACAAGGTGCTTCCCGAGCAGAAGTTCGTGAAGGACAACAGCGTCACCGTCAAGCAGTACCTCGGCGACGCCGCGATCAAGCGCTTCGTGCGCTTCGAGATCGGCGCGTAAACGAAAAGGGCGGCCACAGCGCCGCCTTTTTCACGGGCCGCTCGCCTTCTCCCTTCCGCTCAGCGGCGGCCTCAGACGCCCGCTGAGCTTTTTCTTGCCTTCTCTCCCTTTTACGGTGGATTGCGTCTGGTACGGTTTCCGGACAACCCTTTACCTCCGCTCCGCTTCGGTGCTTTCACGCCTCTCCGTCACCGTTTTTCCTGCTCGCTTCGCTCGGGTTGAGCCTGACGGCCCAACCGCAATCCTCATGAGGTGCCCCCATGTTCAAACGCGTCCTGCTCAAACTCTCCGGCGAATTCCTCGCGGGTGAGTCCGGCTTCGGCATCAGCCCCGACACCACCGCCCAACTCGCCCGGCTGATCACCGGGGCCCTGGAAGGCACGGGCGTGGAGCTCGCCGTGGTGATCGGGGGCGGCAACCTGTGGCGCGGCACACGCAACGGCAAGGGCATGGACGCGGCGACGGCAGACTACATCGGGATGCTGGGCACCGTCATGAACGCCATGGCGTTGCAAGACGCGATGGAGTCCGCAGGCCAGCCCACGCGCGTGATGACCGCCATTCAGATGCACGCCGTGGCCGAGCCCTACATCCGCCGCCGCGCAATGCGTCACCTCGAAAAGGGCCGCGTGGTAATTTTCGGCGGGGGCAACGGCGCGCCCTTTTTCACCACCGACACCACCTCCACCCTGCGCGCCCTGGAGATTGGCGCGGACGTGGTGTTGATGGCGAAGAACAAGGTAGACGGTGTGTACGACAGCGATCCCCAGAAGAACCCGGCCGCAAAGCGCTTCGACACCCTGAGCCACATGGACGTGGTGGAACAGCGCCTGGAAGTGATGGACGTCACCGCCATCACGCTCTGCATGGACAAGGGCCTGCCCATCGTCGTGTTCGACATCTTCCAGGAGGGCAACCTGCGCCGCCTCTTCACGGGCGAGCGGGTGGGCACACTGATCCAAAGCGAAGCGGGGGGCACGCCGTAAAGACTCCCTCCACGTTCGGCCCTCTGCAAGTCCCTTCCCCGCTACAATCGGCCCGAACCGCACGTCATCCCCTCCCCCTTCACAAAGGAGACCCCTCTCATGGCAGACATGAAAGCCATCAACGCGGACGCGCGCGAGCGCATGGGCAAGGCCATCGAGGCGCTGGAAAACAACCTCAGCGTGCTGCGTACGGGCCGCGCCAACCCCGGCATTCTCAAGAAGGTGCTGGTGGATTACTACGGCTCCACCATGCCCATCGACCAGGTGGCGAGCATCACCACGCCTGACGCCCGCACGCTGGTGATTACGCCCTGGGACAGGGGCGCGCTGGGCCCCATCGAGCGGGCCATCCGCGACAGCGACCTGGGCCTGAACCCCAACAACAAGGGCGACACCATCTTTATCAGCCTGCCCATGTTGACCGAGGAGCGGCGCAAGGACCTGGTGAAAAACGCCCGCAACTACGCTGAGGACGCCCGCATCGCCGTCCGCAACCTGCGCAAGCAGGCGCTGGACGAGGTCAAGAAGCTCGAAGGCGTGGGTGACGACGAGATCAAGCGCGGTGAGGCCGAGGTGCAGAAAATCACCGATGAGTTCATCAAGCGCGTTGAGGACACCTTCCACAAGAAGGAGCAGGAAATCCTCGGGTGAGTCCGCCCCAAGCCGAACGTGACGTGTGGGTTGTGAGGCGTAGGCACAAACCTATGCCCCGCAGCCCACGTCCCGTCTCCTTCCAGGAGACCGCATGGAATCGCTGAGCAGCCGCGTCACCACCAGCGTGGTGGGCTTTGTCCTGGCGGGAATCATCGTGTACCTCGGGTGGATCACGCTGCTGCCGGCGCTGGTGTTCTTGTCGGTGATGGGGCTGTTCGAGTACATCCGCATGCTGGACCGCAACGACATTGACGTGCGGCGGGTGTCGCTGGCTGTCTTCGCCACCGCGCTGATCGTGGCGAGCCTCCCCATGATCCCGCAGACGCCCTGGCCGGGCGGCTCCTGGCGTGAGGTGGTGCTGACGGTGGCCCTGGGCTACATGCTGGTGCTGGAAGTGATTCGCCCTGGCGAGCGCCCACTGGAGCGCATCGTGTACTCGCTGTTCGGACTGCTGTACGTGCCGTGGCTGCTGGGGTACTTCCTGATGCTGCGCTATACCCCAGATGCGGGAGACGGCCTGCTGTACTTCGCGCTGCCGCTGATGGCGACGTTCGCCGCAGATATCGGCGGGTATTTCGCCGGGCACTTTTTTGGGCGGCGCAAGCTGGCCCCCGAGGTGAGTCCTGGCAAGACGGTGGAGGGCGCAGTGGGGGGGCTGCTCTTCAGTTTCCTGGTGGTGCTGCTGATGACCCAGCTCACGCACATCTGGTCCCCGCTCGAAGCCCTGCTGTATTCCATTCTGGTGGCGAGCGCCTCACAACTCGGCGACCTCTCGGAAAGCCTCCTCAAGCGCGCCTTGAGAACCAAGGACAGCGGCAGCAGTCTGCCGGGGCACGGCGGCTTTCTGGACCGCATCGACAGCCTGCTGTTTGCGGTTCCGGCGACGTACCTGTTCCTGAATATCAGTGTGTTTACGCGGTAAAGGAGACCCGCGTGGGGCCAGAAGGGACGTTTTCCCACACACGTCCTTGCGCCATGCGCCATGCTGCACCTGTGAAGCTCACGGTTTTGGGCAGTACGGGAAGCATCGGCACGCAGGCGCTGGACGTGGCGCGGGAGCGGGGCTGGGAAGTTGGGGCGCTGGCGGCGGGGCGCAATCTGACGCTCCTGGAAACGCAGGTGCGTGAGTTTCGGCCAAAGGTGGTAAGCGTTGCGCCGGACGTGCTTGCTGACGCGCGCGCCCGCCTGGGGGGTGTGCCCGTGATCGCAGACCCCGCAGAACTGGCGGCGCGGGAGACGGACGTGGTGGTCAACGCCATGAGCGGCCTGCCTGGTCTGGCACCCACCCGGGCCGCGCTGGAAGCCGGGCGGGCGGTGGCGCTGGCGACGAAGGAGGCAATGGTCACGGCGGCCCCCCTGATCTGGCAGGCGGCGGTGCGGGGCGGTGGGCGGTTGGTGCCCATCGACTCCGAACACACCGGGGTGTACCAGTGCCTGACGGGCGAACAGTTGGAGGACGTGGCCGAACTGATCCTGACGGCCAGCGGGGGCCCCTTCCGCGAGGGCCCGGCGGACCTGGGCGGCGTGACGCCCGAACAAGCGCTGCGGCATCCTTCCTGGACTATGGGCCAGAAAATTACCATCGACTCGGCCACCCTGATGAACAAGGGGCTGGAGGTGATGGAATGCGCTTCTCTCTACGGCCTACCCCTCTCGAAGGTGGGGGTGGTCATTCACCCACAGAGCGTGGTCCATGCGGCGGTGCGTTTCCGGGATGGCAACCTCAAGGGGCAGTTCGGGCCCACCGACATGCGGCTCGCCATTGCCTACGCCATCGACGCTGCACCTACCGGCATGACGCGCCCCGGCGACGTGCAGGGGGCCCGGCGAGGACCGGAGGTGGCCGGGCACCTCGGCTGGCCGCTGGCTGGAAACTGGGAATTCCGAACGCCGGACCTGAACCGCTTTCCTGCACTGGGCCTCGCCTACCGGGCCGGAGAGGCGGGCGGCCTGCTCCCCGCTGCACTCAACGCTGCCGACGAGGTGGCCGTGCCTGCTTTCCTGGCGCGGCGCATCGGCTTTACGGACATCCCCCGCATCGTGGAGCGGGTGCTGGATGAGACGCCGGGGGGTGAGGTGTCGTGGGAGGCGCTGGAGGAAACGGCCGCCTGGGCTACGGCCCGCGCGCAGGAACTGGCGGGAATGGAGGTGGAAGCGTGAACGTGTTGCAGGGAATTGCGGCCGCGCTGACTCCGGCGGGGTTGCTGTGGACGCTACTCATCATCGGCATCGCCACCTTCCTGCACGAACTCGCGCACTACGCCCTCGCCCGCTGGCAGGGGGTAGCGGTCAAATCTTTCAGCATCGGCATGGGTCCCATCCTCTTTCGGCGGCCCTGGGGCGGAACCGAGTGGCGGCTCTCCCTGCTGCCCATCGGCGGTTACGTCGAGATCGACGGCATGGCTCCTCAGGAAGGCCCGGGGGGGGTATACCGCCAGCCCACCAGGGGCTTCGCGGCGCTGCCCGCCCTCGGCAAGGTGGCGGTCCTGTTCGCCGGACCGCTGATGAACCTGCTGCTGGCCGTGGGCCTGATGACGGCCATGTTCACCTCGCAGGGCGTTCCAGCCCCAGATCGGGCGAGGGTCGAACGGGTGCTGCCGAACTCGCGTGCCCAGGCGCTCGGCTTGCAAAACGGGGACGTGATCGTCGCCCTTGATGGCCGTCCCATTCCCGAGACGTACACGGTGGGCGGCCAGACCCGCGCTGGGTGGGAATCGGTTCGCGACGCGCTGGCGCAGGACGGACGCAAAACCCTCACCCTGGAGCGGGCGGGGCAACGCCGGGACGTGACTTTCGACTGGCAGGCCCGGGTGGGCGGCCAGCAGCAGCGCCTGGGGATCCAGTACGGGCCGGACGTGCGCTCCGCAACCGTGCCCGTGGCCCTCGCCACCTCGCTGCGCACCACGGCCCAGGCCGTGCCGCAGGTGCTGAGGGCGTTCGGCAATCTGTTTACCCGCTTCCTGACGCTCAACCTCTCCCCTGACGAGAATGTATCCGGTCCCATCGGCACGGCGGAGGTGGTGAGCCGCGCCGCAGCGGTCAGCGGCTGGGCCCTGGTGCAGGTGGCGATTTTGCTCAACCTCTCGCTCGCCTTTTTCAACCTGATCCCCATCCCGGGGCTGGACGGCGGACGCATCCTGCTCGTCCTCGTTGGGACACTGCGGGGCCGCCCCCTGACCTTGGCGCAGGAGCAGGCCATCAACGTGGCGGGCTTTGCATTCGTGATGCTGCTGATGGCGTTCGTGGTGGTGCGGGACGTGGGCCGGTTTTTCTAACGCCTTTGGCCCAAAGGCTGACGGCCCAAGGCCAAAGGCTTTACCATGCCCCTGATGTCCACCCTTTCGCCGCAACAGCACCCCAGCGTGGCCGTCGTCATTCCGGCGTTTAATGAGGAAGACACGGTGGGCGAGGTGGTGCGCGTGGCGCGTGAGCTGACGCGCGACGTGGTGGTGGCCAGCGACGGCAGCAGCGACGCCACGGCCCGGGTGGCGCGCGAGGCCGGAGCAAATGTCGTGGAGCTGAGCGAGAATGTAGGCAAGGGGCCGGCCCTGAAGGCGGCGCTGGAGGCCGCGCAGGGCGAGTATGTGGTGATGCTCGACGCGGACCTGCTGGGCCTGACGCGGGGGCATCTGGAATGCCTGCTGAGGCCGGTGATGACCGGCAACCTCGATATGGCGATCGGCGTCTTCGAGGGCGGCAGCTTTGCCAGCGACTGGGGCAACAAGCTGACCCCGCACCTCAGTGGCCAACGGGCCTGCCGCCGCGACTGGCTGCTCGCGGTGCCGCGCCTGGGTTTCGAGCGCTGGCCCGAACCCCCCATCACGGACCATCTGCGCGAGACGGGCGCGCGCTGGGACTATGTGGAGCTGGGGCAGGTGCGGCAGGTGCTCAAGGAGAAGAAACGCGGCTTCTGGCGCGGGGTGCAGTCGCGTACGAAGATGTACGCGGACCTGCTGACCTACCAGCGGCGCAAGAGGAAGCGGGGCTGAGGACGCGGACTACTTGCCCAGGTCCAGCGCCCTCAGATCGACGGGGCTGCCGTTGCCCGGCGCGTACCGCACCACCCCCAGACCTGGAACGAAGTACGTGGTCTGGCTGCTGGTCTGTCCGCCCACCGTCAGATCCGTGCGAATCACCAGGGCGTTGTAGGTGCCTGCAGGAACGCGGACCGCCCCGCTGCCGGTAACGCGGCCCGCGCTCCCGAGGGTGGGATTGCCGCTCTGCCAGCGCTGGCCGGGAGCGAGGGGACCGGGCGGATACACGTTGAGGGGGGTGGAATACCACAGCAGCTTGCCACTCAGGTTCAGGCCCCGCAGCCACACGCTGCCGTCCGCGCGGTACTCCAGCAGGTCCTGGGTAAAGGTCTTGCCGCCGTACTGGTGGTTTACCGGCACCACCCGCACGCCCTTATAGGTCACGGCGGTGCCCACAAGCTGTGTTTCTCCGCTCGTATACGTCCAACTGGTACCGGAGGTGTGTGGGTAATAGTCGGCGGCGTGGGCCTGGGTCAGGGCAGCGGACAGCAGCAGGAAAGCGGCGGCGGGCAGAACGCGGAAGGTCACGCCGCAGTATCCCGCAAAGAAGGCGGTGGCCAGAGGAAACGCGGCTAGGGGAAGCGGCGGTGGGCCGCATGAGGGCCGTGCTACGGTGGGCCGCATGACGGACGCCGCGCCCCCTTCCCCGCCCGCCACCACGCCCGCGCCCCTGTTCGAGCAGGCCGCCATCGCGGGCGTGGGGCTGATCGGGGGCAGCGTGGCCCTGGGCCTGCGCCAGCGCTTCCTGGCCCGCCGGGTGATCGGCTACGACGCGAATGTCGACGTGCTGCACGAGGCGCAGGCCCTGGGTGTCGTGGACGAGGTGCGCGCCACGGCGGGGGAGTGGCTGCGGGAGTGCGACCTCGTGGTGCTCGCTGCGCCCATGCGGGCCCTCGCGCCGCTGGCCCGCGCCCTCGCGCCGTTCCTGTTGCCAAAAGCCCTTGTGACGGACGTGGGCAGCGTCAAGGCTGGAATCGCCGCCGAGATGGAGGCGCTGGGGGTCAGGAACTTCGTGCCCGGCCACCCTATGGCGGGCAGCGAACGCGGCGGTGTGACCCACGCGCGAGCCGCCCTGCTCGAAAATGCCGTCTGGGTCCTGACGCCCACAGATCACACACCGCTCACAGCGCTGAGCCGGGCCCGGAGCCTCGTCGAACACCTGGGGGCTGCGCCCGTGGTCATGCCCCCCGAGGCGCACGACAGCCTCGTGGCGACGGTCAGCCACTTGCCCTATCTCGCCAGCCTGGCCCTGACGCACATGGTGGCGCGGGACGAGCGCCTGAGCCTGCTCGCCGCCGGAGGCTTCCGGGACCTGACCCGCGTGGCGAGCGGGGACCCACGCATGAGCCGCGACATGGTGGTAGAAAACCGGGACGCGCTGCGAGAAGCCCTGGCCCGCTTCCGGCGGCAGCTCGAACGCCTCGAAGAGGACCTCGATCAACCCGACGAACTGCTCGCCGCGGCCCAGGAAGGCAAGCGCACGCGCGACAGCCTGCCCGTGGTCCGGCGCAGCCTGCTGCCCCCCAAGCACGACCTCGTGGTGGCGGTGCCCGACAAGCCCAACCAGATCGGCATGGTGACGCAGGCGCTGGGTGCAGCGGGCGTGAACATCAAAGACATTGAGGTGCTGGCGATCCGCGAGGAGGGCGGGGCCATGCGGCTGGGCCTGGAAACGCCGGAAGACGTGCGGCGCGCCGCCGACATTCTGGCCGCAGCGGGCTTCGAAGTACGGGGGCGACTGTAGCTCCACATCTGCTTGACCCTTCGTCTTCCTCGCGGCACTCCACAGGCATGCAGGGAAAAGGCGGGGACCGGGGCAAGTTGCTGCGCGGCACGCTGGACTTTCTGCTGCTCGCCAGCCTGGAGCACGGGCTGCGAATCATTCGGGACGTGCAGGAACGTACCGCGAGGCACTTTCGCCTTCAAGGCGGGCACACTCTACCCAGCCCTGCACCACCTGGAAAAACAAGGCTGGCTGGGCGCCGAGGTGCAGCCCAGCACCACAGGACTGACGCGTCAGGTGCACCTGACGCCAGTGGTCGCCGAGAATGCCCAAGGATTCCGGTTCATCCGTGATGAAATAACGGGCCAACCCGAGCGGAGCGAGCAGGAAAAACGGTGAGGGCTGGGAGGAGAATTACCGAAGCGGAAGGGAGGGGACGCAACGGATGATCCGGAAACCGTATGACGCCCCTTGGGCCGCAAAAAAAGGAGGCCGCCCCGCTCCCCTGGGCGGCCTCCTTTTTTTGCGGCTTACGCCCGGGCGCGGTAGCGCTCCTGCAATTCCTTCATCAGGTCCACGAAGGCCACGCCCTTGCGCTCCTTGTGCCCTTCGGGCGTCCGCTCACGCACGCTGACCTCGCGCAGTTCCTCTTCCTTATCGCCGACGATCAGCATCACCGGAATCTTGGAGAGTTCTGCCGTGCGGACCTTGGCGTTCATGCGGTTCGTGGAATCATCCACCTCGGCGCGCAGGCCCACCGCCTTGAATTCGTCGGCCAGCGTCTCGGCGTAGGCGTTGTGGCGGTCTGCGATGGGGATGATCACGATCTGCCGGGGCGCGAGCCACAGCGGGAAGTCGCCGCCGTAGTGCTCGATCAGGATGCCCACGAAGCGCTCCAGGCTGCCGAAGGGCGCGCGGTGAATCATGACCGGGCGGTGGTCCTGCCCGTCCTCACCGGTGTAGGAGATGTCGAAGCGCTCAGGCAGGTTGTAGTCCACCTGGATGGTGCCGAGTTGCCACTCGCGGCCCAGCACGTCACGGACCACGAAGTCCAGCTTGGGGCCGTAGAAGGCCGCGTCGCCGGGTTCGATGACGTAGGGCAGTCCGACTTCCTCTACCGCCTCGATAATCTGGCGCTCGGCGGCCTCCCAGTTGGCCTCGTCGCCCACGTACTTGCCCGATTCGGGGTCGCGGGTGCCCACCCGGAAGCGCACGTCGTTCATGCCGAAGGTCCTCAGCACCAGCACCGTGAGGTCCAGCACGTCCAGGAATTCCTTTTTCAGCTGGTCCGGGCGGCAGAAGAGGTGGGCGTCGTCCTGCGTGAAGCCGCGCACGCGCGTCAGGCCGTTGAGTTCGCCCGACTGCTCGTAGCGGTACACCGTGCCAAACTCGGCCAGGCGCACGGGCAGGTCGCGGTAGCTGCGCGGCTTGCTCGCGTAGATGCGGACATGGTGCGGACAGTTCATGGGCTTGAGCATGTACTCCTCGTCGTCCACGGTGATGGGCGAGAAGTTGGAGTCGGAGTAGTTCTGGTAGTGCCCCGAGGTCTTGTACAGGTCCAAGTTGCCGATGTTGGGCGTTACCACGCCCTGGTAGCCGCGCTGAAACTGCTGCTCGCGTAGAAAGCGCATCAGCTCCTCGCGCAAGACGGTGCCGTTGGGCAGCCACAGGGGCAGGCCCTTGCCCACCAGCGGGTCAATCGTGAAGAGCTCAAGTTCCTTGCCCAGCTTGCGGTGGTCGCGGCGCTTGGCTTCTTCGAGGCGGTGCAGATACTCGTCGAGTTCCTTCTGCGTGGCGAAGGCGACGCCGTAGATGCGCTGGAGGATGGGATTTTTCTCGTTGCCGCGCCAGTACGCGCCGCTCGTGGACATCAGCTTGAAGGCCGTGGGCAGCCTACCGGTGTTCGGAAAGTGAGGTCCCCGGCACAGGTCCACGTAGTCGCCCTGCTGGTAAAACGTGATGGGCTCGTCGTCGGGCAGGTCGCGGATCAGTTCGGCCTTGTAGGGATCGTGGGGGAACTGGGCGAGGGCCTCTTCCTTGCTCACCTCGCGGCGGGAGAAGTCGAGGTTGCGGCCGATGACGCCGCGCATCAGGCGCTCAATCTCGGGCAGGTCCTCCTCGCGCAGGGGCTCGGGCAGGTCAAAGTCCTGGTACCAGCCGTTTTCGATTGAGGGTCCTACGCCGCGCTTGACCGCCTCGGGACCGTAGCCCTTGGCCTTGTAGAACTCGCCCACCGCCTGGCTCATCACGTGACCGAGCGAATGGCGGAAAACCGGGGCCGCGTCCGCGGGGTTCTTCTTCGTAACGAGCGTGATGGCCGCGCCGTCGGGCAGCGGGCTCATCAGGTCCACGAGTTCGCCGTTCGCCGTGGCGGCCAGCGCGTCCTGCGCGAGGCGAGGACCGATGGCCCGGGCAGCGTCAAGGGCTGTGGCGTTGTGGGGAAGATCGAGTTGTTTACCGTCGGGAAGCGTGACGTGCATGGTGAGACTCCTTGTGGGGGCCCGCCCCGGCAGGGGGACGGAGGCAGGCAAAAGAAAACCCGGTCTGGCCGCGAGATTCCAGCAAAACGCCTGAGAGCCGCGTAAGGGACGTCTCAGGCGCTGGGAGTTCGCGTGACCAGACCGGGCAGAAGAGGCATTCGTTGCCGCACGCCACCAGCCCGTCCCCTGCGGGGCATCACCAGACCGGAGTGATGGGCGGCGCGCTTCATGGGGGCAGGATAGCGGGAGGAGGCAGGCAGGGGCAACAGGTGAAGGGCCCACGCCGCACGCCAACGCAGCTTGCTGGCCTGGCGTCCACTGCTGACGCCCCGTGGTGGAGGTCATGCAGAAAAGGTGGTGGTATCCACCGTCTTCGTAGCGGGTGCACGCGCGGTTGTGGCGCTCGACCCAGGCAAGCTGGGCGCTTCTGCAGGGTCTGGGCGGACTTCTGCAGCCTCACCGACAGTCTCCTGTCCGCGTCCGCCTGCTCGGAGACCTTCGTTCAGTACAGGCCGCCGAAACCACTCTCCGGCCCGTCGCAGCTGTTCTGCGCCCCCACGCGTCTGAACAGCGCGGAGGTGAAGCCGACGAGCAGGAGGACCCCTGGGCCGGACCGGAGGGGTTTCCGCACGGCCCCGGCGTACACCAGTTCGCTCCGCTTCCACGGAAGGGATGCGGCACGCAGGTGTTCTCCTCCCCGAAGCGGATCATCAAAAAGCGGTAGTCCCCCTGCCCAGCGTCCGCCGATTTGTCGTCCATGCGCTTCCAGATGGATGCGGTGTCGTGGCCATCCGCACACCAAAAGACGTAGCGCGGGGGACGGAGGCCGTCCCAGTCCTCCACGGCGCGCATCAGGGTGCGGGCGACGCCCTGGGCGCGCCCTCCGGGAAGGGGCTAGAAATCGTGCAGTTTGGCCGCCCGGTAAGCGTTGCCTGAACGGAGGCGAGGGCTGGAATTCCGGAGGGCCGCGGAGCCGGCAGGCACCCCGTTCGGGTTGACGTCCGCCAGCAGGGCGTCGTCCTCGCGCGCACAACACGGGGGAAAACGCTCCGCCAGCGCCCCCTGCGCCGTTCACACGCTCCATGTCGAGGAGAGTGGCGGCCGAGAAAGTCAGCAGGCGGGGCAGGGTGGCACGGAGGCGACGGGGCGGGCAGCAGCCAAGTGGAGGGAAATCACGGCCGCGCCGCAGGAACGCTCCGGCGTCGCCGACTTCTGCCGCCTCCTGGAGGTGCGGCCCCACCTGCTTCGCAACCGGCCGCTCCGTGCCCCGAGGTCTACACCCTGTCCAAAACAGGCAGACCCGCCCCGCGCCGGGACAGGTAACGTGGGGGCATGACGAACCTGACCTCGCCCCCCGGTTCCCCGGCCCTCGACGCGGCCCGGCAAGCCTACGAAGCTTTTCGTGCGCGCAACCTCAACCTCAATATGCAGCGAGGACAGCCTGCCGACGCGGATTTCGATCTGTCCAACGGCCTCATCACGGTGCTGGACGAGACCGAGTTCAAGATGGACGGCACCGACCTGCGCAACTACCCCGGTGGCATCGCTGGCCTCCCCTCGGCACGGGCGCTCTTTGCGCAGGTGCTGGACGTGAAGGCCGAGAACGTCCTCGTGTGGAACAACTCCAGCCTGGAGCTGCAGGGTCTGGTCCTCACCTTTGCGCTGCTGCACGGCGTGCGGGGCAGCACCGCCCCCTGGGTGGGCCAGCAGCCCAAAATCATCGTGACCACGCCCGGCTATGACCGCCACTTCCTGCTGCTGCAGACGCTGGGCTTTTCCCTCCTGACCGTAGACATGCAGCCCGACGGCCCGGACGTGGACGCCATCGAGCGGCTGGCGGGGGCGGACCCCTCGGTCAAGGGCGTGCTGTTCGTCCCCACCTATTCCAACCCCGGCGGCGAGTCGATCAGCGCCGAGAAAGCGCGGCGGCTGGCGGGCCTGCAGGCGGCGGCTCCCGACTTCACAATATTCGCCGACGACGCCTACCGAATCCACCACCTCTCGGACACCGAACGCGACGAGGCGGTGAACTTCGTGGCGCTCTCGCGCGACGCTGGATACCCCGACCGGGCCTTCGTGTTCGCCTCCACCAGCAAGGTGACCTTCGCGGGTGCGGGCCTGGGTTTCGTGGCAAGCAGCGAAGACCACATCGCGTGGATCAGCAAGTACCTCAACGCGCAGAGCATCGGCCCCAACAAGTTCGAGCAGGCGCGTCACGTCAAGTTTTTGCAAGCGTATCCAGACGGCCTCGAGGGCCTGATGCGGAACCACGCCCAGCTGATCGCGCCCAAGTTTCAGGCCGTGGACGAGGTGCTGCGCGCCGAACTGGGCGAGAGCGGCGAGTACGCGACGTGGACTTCTCCCAAGGGCGGCTACTTCATCTCGCTTGACACCGCCGAACCCGTTGCCGCGCGGGTGGTGGAACTCGCCGCTCGAGCGGGCGTCAGCCTCACGCCCGCCGGAGCCACCTACCCCGCCGGGCAAGACCCACAGAACCGCAACATCCGACTCGCGCCCACCCGCCCACCGGTGGACGAGGTGCGGGCGGCGATGCAGGTGGTAGCGGCGTGCATCCGGCTCGCCACCGAGGAAGCGAGGGGCGCGCGGGCCTGAGGCCACGCCGAAACCGGGCCGCCTCCGACCTGCCGGACGGATCCCACCGGTGCAGGAGCGCTTGATTTCAGCTGCCTTTCCCCCGAGCATAGCCCCCATGCCCACCCGTTACGCAGGCACGCCGGACGAACGAACGGCGCTGGACGCCTACATCAAGCTGTGGCGGGCCGCGCACGCCGTGGAGGTGGCGGCCAACCGTCACCTCTCGGACCACGGCCTCACCATCAGCCAGTTCGGTGTGCTGGAGGCCCTGTACCACCTCGGCTCGCTGAGCCAGCGGCAACTGGCTGACAAGATTTTGCGCTCCAGCGGTAACCTCACCATGGTGATCGACAACCTGGAGCGCGACGGCCTGGTACGCCGCGAGCGCGACGAGCAGGACCGCCGCGTGATGAACGTCCATCTCACCGAAGAGGGGCACGCGCTCGTGGAGTGCGTGCTGCCCGCCCATGTCAGCGGTATCCGCGACCTCTTTACCGTGCTGACGCCCGAGGAACTCGGCGAACTCGCCGCCCTCAGCCGCAAGCTGGGCCGCGCCCTGGCGGACCGGGAGGCCGAGCCGCCAGGAGCCGATGCAGGGAAACGGAGGCGAGGCAGGTAGGTAGGGATTCTTTTTTTGCTGGAATATTGTTTAACGTTAAGTTATTCTAGTTCCATGACCTCCTCCAGCTCCTCCCAGCCCAGCCAGACCGCACCCGGCACTTCTCCCGTCCAGGGCCTGCACCACGTGACGGTGATGGCGGCTGATCCGCAGCGGAACATCGACTTCTACTCGCAGACGCTCGGTCAGCGTCTGGTCAAGGTGACGGTCAATTTCGACGATCCGGGGACGTACCACTTCTACTACGGTGACCTGACCGGGCAGCCGGGCACGATCATGACCCACTTTCCCTGGGTGGGTGCGCGCCGGGGCGTGCGCGGCAACGGTGAGGTGGTGGCGACGGCCTACAGCGCGCCGCGCGGGAGCGGGGCCTACTGGCAGGCGCGGTTGACGGAACACGGCTTTGCGCCGCAAGGGGGAGAGCGCTTCGGCCACCCCGTCCTGACCTTCGAGGACCCCGACGGCACCTGGGTGGAACTGGTCTTCGAGGACGGTGCGGAGGTGCAGCCCTGGCCTGCCAGCCCGGTACCCGCCGAGCACGCCCTGCGCGGCTTTCACTCCGTGACGGCCTGGGTCCGCGATACGGGGAGCGTGCGTGACCTGCTGGTGGGGCACCTCGGCTTCACGGAAGTGGGCAGCGAGGCCGACCCCGAAGGCACGCGAACCCGTTTTCAGGGCAGTGGAGACGGCGTGGGCCTCTTCGTCGACGTGGTGGAACGGCCCGGCAAACCCCGCGGGCAGTTTGGGGCAGGCAGCGTGCATCACGTGGCGCTGCGCACGCGGGGCGATGCCGAGCAGGAGGCGTACCTGACAGCCCTGACGGCGGCAGGCCACCACCCCACACCCGTGCAGGACCGGCAGTACTTCCATTCCATCTACTTCCGCGAGCCGAACGGCGTGCTGTTCGAGATCGCCACCGACGCGCCCGGCTTTGCCGACGACGAACCCGTGGAGGAACTGGGGCGGCACCTCAAGCTGCCCGAATGGTTCGAGTCTCGCCGCGCCACCATCGAGGCGCACGTGCCCCGGATCGTCAGTCGGGAATACGGCGTGACCATCGGTACGCGGGAACCGGAGGACGCCGTTGCCACTCCCAGCGGCTCCACAGCTGCAGGGCCCGCCAGCAACGAGAACATCCAGGTCTACGCGGCAGGGCGCTCGCCTGGACAGGCGCGGGTGGCGATGGTCCTGTTGCACGGCCGGGGTGGCACGGCCGGAGACATCCTCTCGCTGGAAAAAGAGCTGAACCTCAGCGCCTTCGCGTATCTGGCTCCGCAGGCTCCCGGGAACTCGTGGTACCCGCAGTCTTTCCTCGCGCCCGTGGAGCACAACCAGCCGCAGCTGAACGAGGCGCTCGCCACAGTGGAACTGCTGCTGAACGAACTGGAAGCGCAGGGCATCCCGTCAGAAAACGTGGTGTTGGGCGGCTTCTCGCAGGGCGCGTGCCTGGCGCTGGAATACGCCAGCCGCTCGGGCCGCAGGCTGGGCGGAGTGGCGGCGCTGAGTGGGGCGCTTATCACGCTGGACGGGACAGCTCCGCTGGAGGGCCTCCCCATCTTTATGGGCGTGGCTCCCGACGACGCCCATATTCCCCTGGTCCGCTTTCGGGCGAGCGCCGAGCACCTACGTCAGCGGGGCGCGCGGGTGCAGAGCGAAGTCTACCCCGGCCTGGGGCACAGCATCGGCCGGGAGGAAGTGGACGCCGTGCGGGCCATGATGCAGGGGGTGGCGGGGAGACTCTGAGCGGGAGCGGTGCAAAGCCGACTTTTCCCCTTCCCTACGTCACTTCAGCGTCGCCGCGACGGCCACGACTTCCGCATTCGGCCCCTCGAATCCGGGGGAGTAGGCCCGCAGGAGGAACACGGCCCGGTTACCCTGCACATACACGTGGTCCAGGGCATACCGAGCCGCGCACGCGCGGGCCGGAGGCAGGGTCCGGTCGAGGTGAACCACCTGCCTGCCCACCTTTAGGGTGAACCCAGCGGGCTGCGCGCGTGGAGGCAGCGTGTCGCGCCAGCGGCAGGAGGAAGGCAGGGGCCGAACCTCCAGCCGCACCGCCACGGGACGGGTCCACAGCCGCACGGGGAAGGTGGCCGCCTGCCCCGCGCCCAGCCCCTCGGACCACGCCGGCGAGAGGGTGGTCCAGGAACGGGCGTAGACCGCGCGGGCCGCCGGCCTGGGCGTGATTCTCAGCCGCGCGAGCCGGGCCTGCTCGCGCGTGAGCAGGGCCTGCACCACCGCCGAAACAGGGAGGGTTTCCGAACGGGTCCGGGCCTCCAGCAGCGTACGGCCCGTTCCCGTATCCAGGACGGTGAGCGCGGCGTCGCTGAAGCCGCTGCCGTCCTGCACGCCGCCCGTCACGATGAGAGCGTGGGTGCCGTCCGCCGTGAACATAACGCGCTGCACCTCCGGGCGGTCTCCGGCCTGTGCGGTGGACACCAGCGCCAGCAGGGTCAGAACGGTGCGGGCGACCATTCTCAAAATCTCACGCTGCCCAGCACACGGGTGAACACCGCGTTGCTCGCGGTGAAGCGCTCCGGCGTATCGGTAATCTGAAAGGAATAGAGGTTTTTGGCTCCATTGCCAAACCAGACGCGCAGCCGCAGCTTGCCCTTGCTGTGCGTCAGGGTGTACTGCCGCTCGATGCCACGTACTCCCCCGTAGGAGACGCTCTTGGTCCCCAGCATGGAGAGCTTGCCGCCGGTCTGCTTCACGCCTGCCTCAAAGCCCGCGAACTCCTGCGCCGGATCGCCCGGCTTGCCGTTCTTGGGCATGAACAGCAGCCGGATCAGCGCGGCGGGCGGCGTCTTGGCCGAGACCATGCTGACCCCACTCGTGCCGTCCTTGAAATTCACGCCCAGCCAGCCCTGAGGCACACTGACCCGAAAGGGCAGGCGGGCGTCTTTCAGCGGAACGAGCGTCTGCGCCCCCGCCGTGCCGAACAGCGCAGCGGTTCCGAAGGTCAGGGCGACCAGGGAGACGGACAGGAACCTCTTCATGAGATTGACGCTACCGTGGCCTCATGAGGGGTGCCCATGGGGAACGCCCTTCCCCCAGCCTTCCCGCGCCACCGTGAAGCACACCGGCCCTGCGGCGTCCGCGGAGAAGGCCCCTCCACATCGCCGGTCCACCTCGGAGCCGTGCAGCTGCACGCTGGCGCGGGTGCGGCGCAGACGCGGGGCACGCCCAGCGACGCCGCCACCGCATTCCCAAGCAGGCCCGACTGTGGCCCCGTTCACGCTCGCGGCGGGGATGGAGGGAGACTGGCACGGCGGCCCGCACATTCCAGCACGGGGCGCAACTCCGGGCGGAACACAATCCCGGCGCTCGGCCCAGTTGCTCTCCCATCCGGGGCAGCATCCCCCATGGTCCTAGACCTGCCCTGCCCGGGCGAGTTCGTCCACGAACAGGGGCGGTGTGGTGGCTTCCACCCGCTCCCACACGCGCCCGAGGGCGTCGGGGTCCAGCAGCGGCGCGGCCAGCGACAGGCAAGTGAGATGGTGAACGCAGACCTGCCTGACCCCCACCTCGCCCAGGCGCGCACGCTCCGCGGGGGTCAGGAGGGCTGCAAAGGCTTCGAGGCTGCCCAGCGCGGGATGCCCCCCCTGACGCAACGCCGCGCGCAGGAACTCGGCCACCTGGGCCGGATTGAGCCAGAACCCGAACATCAGTTCGTCCGTCAGGGCGTCGAGGTCGCGCATTCGTCCCGGTGCCAGGCCCTCGCGAATCAAATGGCCAGCGAGGTCTTGCCGCCTGAGCCGGCGCGCCGCGTACTCGGGCAGCGCGAGGAGAGAACCGGGCGGCGTCACGCGGCCTCCCACTGCCGTTCTGAGGCGGTAGGCCAGCACGTAGCCCTGATACTCCAGGAGCATGTCCTTGAGGCCGCCGCTGCTCACGCCGCCATTCTAGGGACGGCCGCCCGCAACACCGTGAGGCAACCCCCAGGCAGGGCCAGAGCAAGCAGATGCAGCGTCGGGACAAAGGCCACCCGCCGCGCCCGTACTCTGAAAGTGTAGAGACAATTTGGCCGTGGGCTCCCACCATCTGGGCGGGGGGCAGGGTCAGGATTCGGGGGAGTGAACAGGAATGCAGTTACTGAAGCGGGCGCACGAGTTCGAGTACCGGGATCACCGGGGGGTGGACCAATTGGGCACGGCCGACGTGTGGGTGGCGGGGGGCGGCGAACGGGCCGTCCTCGTGCTGCGCGGCCTGTGCGTCTTGGACGTCCTCGCCCACGCCCAGGAAGCGCTGAGCACCCTGCACGTCACCTGGCTGCCCTACCTGCTGCGCCCCGACGTTCACCTCGAAGTCCTCGTGCTGCGTCCCCCCGGTGAGGCGAGCAAGGCCCGCGCCCTGGTGCTGCCCCTCTGCGCGTGACCTGGAAGCGGCGCCGCAGGCAGCAGGTGCTGAAGAGTTCTGCGCTCTGCCCAGGTCCAAAACCGCTGGGCCCTTTGACGGCGAGCCGCCCTCACTCCAGCACGTACTTCACGCCCTCCTCGAACCGCACGTCGCCAACCTGAGCACGCGACAGAACCTGATTGCGCCGCCAGGGCATCCAATCGGTCTGGCCCGTAGACGAGCGCAGGAACCCGTGCAGGCCCACCTCCACCGTGCGGACCTGGCCCGACAGCCAGCCGCCCAGGACGGCGCGCAGCGTCTCAGCGTCGCGCAGAGGACCGGTCAGGCGGGCCGAGGGAACAGGGCTGCCCGCCGCCGCATGCGGAGCATAGAGGTCCACGGTAAATCCCTCGGCGGAGCGCAGAACGGCGAGGGCCACCTCACGCGGCAGGGGCTGGGCAAAAGTTACGTGCAGGTCCAGTTCATGGCCGCGCACGCCCTTGTCGGTCCGGGATGAAGTGGGAGGCCGCGTCATGAAGAGAGGGTAGCAGGGGTGGGAAGGGAGGACAGCATTCCCACCGTCACTGGACACCTTAATCTTGACTTCCTTACTCAGGTTAGTCAGGATGCTGAAGTGATGTCGTGCCGTCTGCTCCTTCGCCCCCTCCTCTTCTCCATGGCCCGCCCACCCCTGTGACGGCTCCCGCTCCTGTCTCCCGGCTGTCCCTGTGTTCGGAGGGCGTGCCCGTTCCCGGCGAGCGTCCACAGGGCACGGCCCACCGCTGGAACACCTGCTTTGCCCTGGAGGCCACGCCCCGCGAGTGGGACCGGATGCGTGACCCGGCGGGCTGGAGCGCCCGCCAACGTGAGGTGATGGGCCGCCTGGGCGAGCACGTTCGCGCCTCGGGACTGGGCTACGGCCTGCTGATGTTCACGTCTACACGCCTGGAACGGGGGGAAGGCGGGCTGCGCCGGGTGCGCGTCTACACCCGGCCACACGGGGCCTTTGCCAGCTATGACCGCGCCGATTACCAGCTGCACGGCGAAGAGCTGTTCGCCCTGATGGAGGCGGCGCTGCTGGATACTCCCCATCCCGAACTGGAGGAGCGCCGCGCACAGACGCCCAGCGGGTCCGACTGGCACGTCTGCACCCACGGACGGGTAGACGCGGCGTGCGGCAAGTTCGGGGTGCCCCTGGAGGCGGCCTTAAGCAGCACACCGGAAGGAAAACGCGTATGGCGCACCTCACACTTCGGGGGGCACCGCTTTGCTCCGACGGTGCAGGAACTCCCCGCCGGGCGGACCTGGGCGCACATGACCCCAGAATTGACCGGCAGGCTGATGAGGCGCGAGGGCGATCACCGCGTCCTCGCCCCCCACTACCGGGGCTGGTCTGCCCTGGAGCCCCTGGCGCAGGTGGCGGAGGCGGAGGCGTTCGCCCGCTCGGGGTGGTGGTGGCTGGACACCCCAAAGGCGGCGCAGACGCAGCAACGCGAGGAGGACCGGGCCACCGTGCAGCTCGATTTCGTGGGGCCGGACGGCACGCCGGGCACCCTCACCGCAGAGGTGGAAATCACCCACCATCTCCAGACCCGGGGCAGCAGCCACAAGCCCGGTACGAGTGCCGCTCCCCAGTATTCGGTTCGCTTCCTGGAGAACGGATGACCGCGCTGCCCGCTGAAAGCCCCCGCCCCACCCTGCTGTGGTACGCGGTGGGCCTGACGCTGCTGCTTCTCGCCGGACTCGCCTCACTGGCCTTCGGAGCGCTGAATCTCAACCCGGTACGCGCGCTGTCGCTGCTGCTGCATCCCGGGAACAGCAGTGACAGTCTGGTGGTCTGGACCCTGCGCGGTCCGCGCACGGTGGCGGCGCTGCTGGCCGGTGCGGCCCTGGGGGTCAGCGGAGCGCTGCTGCAGGGCGTCACGCGCAATCCGCTCGCAGACCCCGGCATCCTGGGCGTGGAGGCGGGCGCCGCCCTCGCGCTGCTTGCCACGGTGGTGTTCCTGCCGGGGTTCAGCGGGCTGGGCGTGCCCCTCGCCTTTGCCGGTGGTCTGGGCGCGGCGGGATTGACGCTGGCCTTCGCGTCCCGCACGGGGCTGACGCCCATTCGCCTGGCCCTTGCCGGAGTGGCCGTTGCGGCCCTGTGCGCCGCCCTGACGCGCGGCATTCAGCTGCTGTGGGAGGAACGCGCGCAGGGAGCGGTCTTCGCCCTCGCGGGCAGCGTCGCGGGCCGTACCTGGCTGCAGGTGGGGCAGGCCGCGCCGTGGATCATGGCCGGCCTGATGGCCGCCTTCGTGCTCGCCCGGCGGGTCAACGTCCTCGCGCTGGGTGAGGACGTGGCGCGGGGCCTGGGCGTGAACACCCGGCGAGACACGCTGCTCGTCAGTGGGCTGGGCGTGCTGCTCGCCGCCGCGGCCGTCTCTCTCACAGGCCCCATCGGGTACGTCGGCCTCGTGGTGCCGCACCTCACGCGTGGACTGCTGGGGCGAGACCACCGCCTCACGCTGCCGCTTTCCGCGCTGCTGGGCGGGGCACTGCTGACGTTCGCGGACGTGGCGGCCCGGCTGATCGACAAACCCGCCGAGACGCCTGTGGGGATCCTGATCGCCGCGCTGGGGACACCGTTTTTTATCGCGCTGGCGCGGCGGCAAAGGGCGTAGGGTCGCCAGTTTTCAGCCGCCTGCAAAACACCTCTTTTTAAGGAATCTCGATGAACAAAATCTCTATCTCTTCCCTCCTCCTGACCCTCACCCTCGGTGGCCTCTCCGCGCAGGCCGCCCCCATCACCGTCCAGACGGAGAACGGACCGCTGACGCTGCCACAGCCTGCCAAGCGGGTGATTGCGCTGGAATACTCGTACCTCGACACGCTGGAAGCGCTGGGCCTGACCGCCACTGGAGCCGCCCTCACCACGCAGGGCGGGGACCGGGGAGCACCCGCGTACCTGAAGCCGCTCGTGACCGATGTCAAGCCCGTCGGCTCCCGGGCACAGCCCAACCTCGAAACCATCCTGACGCTGAAGCCCGATCTGATCCTGGCCGACGCCCTGGGGCAGAAGGCGGCTTTGCCCGCTTTGGGCCGCATCGCCCCCACCGCCGTGTACCAGAACCGCCGGGGCAGTTACGACGACGTGCTGGCGCAGGTGCTGGACATCGGCAAGTTGACGGGGCGGGAGGCGCGGGCGCGGCAACTGCTCGGCGAGCAGGCGGGACTGGTGGCGAAGGCCACCGCCTTTACGAAGAAAAACGCACCGGGGCTGGTGGTGGCCGTGGCCACGGAGGACAGCTTCACCGTCCACACCACCGACTCCTTTATTGGCAGCCTGCTGGGCAAACTGGGCCGCAGGAACCTCGCCCAGCCGCAGGGCGGCAACACGCAGTACGAGCTCGGCCTGGAGGGGCTGGTGGCCCTCAACCCCGGCACGCTGGTGGTGCTGACGGGCGCGAACGAGGTGTCCCTGACGCGCAAGTGGGCGCAAAGCCCGCTGTGGCGGGGGCTGAATGCCGTGAACCGGGGCCGCGTGTACGAGTTTGACCGGGACCTGTGGACCCGTTCTCGCGGGCCCATCGCGCTGCGGCGCATCTTCGCCCAGGCAATCGAGAGCGGGCTGCTGGGGGACAAGGCACCGGCGAGAGACTACGCTTTCCGCCCATGACGCACCTCCCGGCCCAACGCGCCCGGCCCGCCCTGGCCGTGCCCCTCGCCCTGCTGGTTCTGGCGCTCGGCCTCGGCTTTCTGGCACTGGGGTTGGGGGCCGTCGCCACACCGCCCGCCCAACTGTGGGCCGGACTCACCGGAGGCGACGCCCTGACCCGGCAACTCGTATTGGAGCTGCGGCTGCCGCGCGTGCTCGCGTCGCTTCTCGGCGGGGCCATGTTTGCCGTGAGCGGAGCCCTGCTTCAGGGCGTGGCGCGCAATCCGCTCGCCAGCCCGGACCTGGTGGGCGTGGGGGCGGGCGCGGGGCTGGCGGTAACCTTGCTGCTGCTCGCCTTTCCGGGTTCACCCGCCTGGGCGCTGCCGTGGGGCGCGTTCGCGGGAGCGTGGCTCGCCTTTCTGACGGTGCTGACGCTCGCACGGGACGGTGCGCGCCTTCCGCCCGTGCGCCTCGCCCTGCTGGGCATCGCGGTGGCTGCCGCTCTGGGAGCCGCGCAGCAACTCCTGCTCGTGCGTGCGCCTGACGGGGTGGGGGCTGCACTGACCTTTCTGACGGGCACAGTGTACGGAGCCGACTGGGACCGGCTCGGACGGCTGTGGCCGTGGGCCGCTGCCGGGCTGCCCGCCACGCTGCTTCTCGCCCACCGCCTGGATTTGCTGGCTCTGGGCGAGGATTCGGCCACCGCGCTCGGCGTAAGGGTGCCCCTGGCCCGGTACGTGGCCCTTACCGTCGCCGTGGGTTTGGCCGCCGCCGCCGTGAGTGCCTGCGGCATCCTGGGTTTCGTGGGCCTCGTCGCGCCGCACCTCGCGCGGCTGCTCGTAGGGCCCCGGCACCTCCTCATGCTGCCCACCGCCGGACTGCTGGGCGCGCTGCTGGTCCTGCTGGCCGACACCGTGGGCCGCGCCGCCCTGCCCCCGCTGGAGATTCCGGCGGGCCTGATCACCACGCTGCTGGGCGCGCCATACTTCCTGTTCCTGTTGCGCCGCAGCGCGAAGGCGGGATGAGGTGTCTCCCCAACCGAAGAAAGGCGACATGACCCACCCCTCCCTGCAAACCCGGGCGCTGACGCTGGGCTACGGCCCGCACACCACGCTTCAGGACCTCAACCTCAGCGTGGCGGCGGGGCGCATCACCACGCTCGTGGGAGCCAACGGCTGCGGCAAGAGCACGCTGCTGCGCGCCCTCTCACGGCTACTCGCGCCCAGCGGAGGTTCGGTGCTGCTGGACGGCGGGGATCTCCACCGCCTGCCCGCGCGGGAAGTGGCGCGTAAACTCGCCATTCTGCCGCAGGGCCCCACCGCGCCCGAGGGCCTGACCGTGGAAGGGCTGGTGTGGTTTGGCCGCCACCCACATCAGGGCCTGCTGGCCGCGCGGGGTGGGCACGACCGCGAGCGGGTGGCCTGGGCCCTGGCGCAGACCGGCATGACCGCCTTCGCGTCGCGGCCTCTGGAAGCCCTGAGCGGCGGACAGCGGCAGCGGGCCTGGATCGCCATGAGCCTGGCGCAGGACACACCTGTGCTGCTGCTGGACGAACCCACCACGTACCTGGACCTCAGCCACCAGCTGGAGGTGCTGCACCTCGTTCAGCGCCTGAACCGCGAGCAGGGCAAGACGGTGGTGATGGTCCTGCACGACCTCAACCAGGCTGTGCGCTACAGCGACGAACTGGTGGCCGTGGCGAATGGGCGCGTGTACGCCCAGGGAGACCCGGCCAAGCTGATGACGCCGGAACTCCTGCGCGACGTGTTCGGTCTGCGGGCACACCTGCTCACCGATCCCGACACGGGCCGCCCACACCTCATTCCTTACGGACTGGCGCGGCGGGTGGACGGGGAGGGGTTGTAGGCGGTTGAACACGGCCAGCAAGACAGGCAGCGGCCGCAAAGTCCCCAGGTCCGGCACCCGGCCCATCTCGGCTCCAGTCTGCGCCTCGGCTCCAGTGGCTGGGGAGCGGTTGACGGCCAGCACGTCCGGGACCAGGGCGTTGCTCCCCGCGTCAGGCCAGGTCCGCAGATCGTCCACGATGCGGCTGATGCGGACGCCGGCGATCCGGGCCAGCAGGACGCCAGGTCCAGCGACGGCGCCGTCGCGCCGCAGGAGCCCGTCCTGGGTGTCACGGCGGGGCACGCCGCTGCGGTGCCGGGCCACCACTTCCCGGGCGCCATTCTCCCCAAGGCCCATCCAAGTTCGCTCGCCGGGCCCGGTCAAAAGGAAGTCCTCCCTTTGACCAATGCGCCAACGGTCTTCCAGCGGCGTCCGCAAGGTCCGCCAGTTCCACTCCCGGTTTTGCAGGAAGGAACGGGTGGCGTCGCCAAAGGCGATGTCCCAGTTCTGAAAGGCGTTCACGCAGTCCAGCAGCGCCTGGGCCGTTTGCCGCGAGGGCGAGGCCAGCACCTGACCGATGGCGTCCACCAGCCCCTCGGGTTTGTCGGAGGCCTCCTGCAAACGGCGCATCAACCACTTGTGGTACGGGTAGAGGATGCGGTTGTGCGCCAGAAAGAGCCGGCCAGCGTACAGGGCCAGCTCGGCGCTGACGTGCCGGAGCAGGTACAGGTCCTGCCGCTTTTCGCCCTCTCCGATGTACCAGTTCATGATCAGGAGCTGACTGTAAAAGTCGCGCATCTTCTCCGCCCGTTCCTGCTGCGGGTAGGCGGCGACGCGCTCCAGCAGTTCGGGTAACTCCGTCAGGTGCGAGAAGACGGGAAACGCGCCGACGAAGGCCGCCCGCGCCGGCCCGCTGCCCCGTCCCGCAGGAACGCCAGGTCCACCACCTTACTGTCCACATGGCCGCCCGCGTAGTCGCAATCGGCCTGATCGAAATAGCCGAAGTCCTGCGCGGCTTCCCGTCGCCGCGCTTCCTCAGGTGTGGCGATAAACACCACGTCCACGTCCGAATCCTCCCGCCCGTACTCCTTGGCAAGCGAGCCGCCGACGATCAGCGCCGAAAAACGGGCGTCCTCACCAAACCGCTCCCGCAACCGCTCCACGGTGCGCCAGTGGTGGGGCCAGAGGACGGGGCCTTGGGGTGGAGACGCAAGCGGTGCCATGAGGTTCATGCCAGCCGCTGCGAACGCTGAGAAGCGCGCATCTGGAAGGCTTTTCACGCCGTAGCTGCGTCCCGGACGACTTCTGTGGGGGCGCACCAGTTGGGGATTTCGCCGTTGGTACGCCCCCTTACCCCTATCTTGAGCTGGGCCTTCTCCGCTGCGCCGCTCTCCCCAGGAGAGGGGGCCACCGGCATATATTTCCGCTTTGCGTGAGCCGCTTGTCCCTACGCCGTCACGCCCTCCCGTACGGGCCGCCCCAGCACCTCGCGGCCACCCAGGTAGGGGCGCAGGGCGGCGGGGACGCGCACGGTGCCGTTGGCCTGCTGGTGGTTTTCAAGCAGTGGAACGAGGATTCGCGGCGTGGCGATGCCCGTGTTGTTCAGCGTGTGGGCAAACACCAGCTTGCCGTGTTCGTCGCGGTAGCGCAGGCCGGTGCGGCGGGCCTGCCAGTCGCCCAGGTACGAGCAGGAGTGCGTCTCGCGGTACAGCCCCTCGCTGGGCACCCAGGTTTCGATGTCGTACATGAGTACCTTGCCCGCACCCATGTCGCCCGTACAGTTCTGGACCACGCGGTAGGGCAGTTCCAGGGCGCGCAGCAGGTCCTCGGCGTTTTTCAGCAGGGTACTGAACCAGCGCAGGGCTTCCCCCTCATCGGCGCGGCACAGCACGTACTGCTCCACCTTGCGGAACTCGTGGACGCGAATCAGGCCGCGGACGTCCCGGCCTGCCGAGCCGGCCTCGCTGCGGAAGGCGGCGCTGAGGGCGGCATACGTGATGGGCAGCTGGTCCAGCGCCAATTGCTCGCCCGCGTAGAGGCTGTTTACCGGCACTTCCGCTGTGCCCGCCAGCATCAATTCATCGCCCTCGATCTTGTAGACCTGATCCTCGCCGCCGGGAAAGTGGCCTGAGCCCACGAAGGCTTCGGGGCGGGCGAGGGCGGTGGTGGTCAGGGGCGTGAAGCCGCGCGCAGTCAGAAACTCCATCGCGAACATCTGCACGGCCATCTCCAGCAGCGCCGCCTCGCCCTTGAGGAGGTACGAGCGGCTGCCCGACACCCGCGCCACCCGCTCGGGGTCCGCCCAGCCCTGGCGCTCCAGCAGTTCCACGTGGTCCAGCGGCGTGAAGGCGAAGGCGGGCGGCCGGCCCTCGCGGCGCAGCTCCACGTTCTCGGCGTCGTCCTTGCCGACAGGCACTTCCGGATGCGGAACATTGGGAACGCGCAACAACAGCTGCTTCAGCGCGTCCTCGTGGGCGCGCAGGGTGGGTTCCAGGACCTTGATCTCCTCGGCAAGGTCCTTGCCCTTCTGGATCAGGGCCGTCCGCTCGGTGGGCGTGGCCTTGGGGACCAGCTTGGCGTTGGCGTTGCGCTCGGCCTGCAACGCTTCTACCTTCTGCCGCAGTTCCACGAGTTCGCGGTCAATCTGCAGCAAGTCGCCCAAGTCCAGGCTCACGCCCTTGACCTCAATGGCGCGCCGCACGGCGTCCGGGTTCTCGCGGATGAACTTCAAATCGAGCATCAGTCGGCCTCCACCGTGCGCGGCACCTTCACGAAGCCGTCTTGCATCTCGGGCGCGAGGGCAGCCAACACTTCAGGGGGGAAGGGTTGGCTGGGTTGATCGTCGCGCAGAACGTTAACGAGGGCGACAGGACGCTGCATTTCCTCCAATCCTCCCGTCTCCACGGCGCTGAGCTGCTGAAAGTACCCCAGGATGCTGCTCAGGTCTTCGCGCATCGTCTCGCGCTCCTCGGGGGTGAGCTGCAGGCGAGCCAGGTGCGCGAGGTGTTGGACTTCGGCCTCGCTGATGGTGGGGTGAACGGGGGCAGTCTCCATAATGAAAGGGAGTATACGGCCCGGTCCCACTGCGCCTCATGCAGCGTCAGGCGCGGGACGCGAGGCTGGGAGGTATGACACCCAGACTCCTGCTGACCCTGGCCCTCACCGGGGGCCTGTTCGCCTCGGCCATCGACGTAAGGGACATCCCCGCCCTGCCGCCCGGCGTCTCGGTACCAACGCCGCGCCCCAGCACTCCGGGCCCCGCCCCCGCTCCCACGCCCAAACCTCCGGCCACCACCCCGACCACGGCAACGCCCCCCTCGGTGAAGCCCAGCCCCTCCACCCTGCCCGTTGGCCCCACGCTGGGGCAGGCGCACCGGGCCACCCTGCGCGGGCCCACAACGCTCAGGGCAGGCGGTGAGGCGGCAACCTGGACCCTGCAACTCACGAACACGGGGCAGACCGACATCAAGCTGCAACACGGGGCCTGTGACCTGAAGTTCGAGGTGCTGGACGCTTCCGGCAAGATCGTCCGTCCCGCCGTCACGAACACCATCTGCACCCAGCAGATTGTCGAAACCCAGGCCGGACCAGGCGAGACGACGGACGTGCTTGGGGTGCGCTGGGACGGCAAGGACGAGAACGGCAACGTGCTGCCCGCCGGAACCTACACCCTGCGCGCCGCCTTCTGGGACCGCAAGGTGAGCATTCGCCCAGCAGCGGTGACGGTGCGGCTGACGCAGTAGGAGCGCTCAGCCGGCCCCCTTGCCCTGTTCTCCCCACGCAGTCCCCCGCATTCCAGCGGGGGGCTTTTGTGCGGCCTCCGCACCGGCCCTCCGCCTTTTGACGGATGCAACCTCTTCCCCCCGGAGCGCGTACTGTGGAGCATGAGCGCAGACAAGCCCGGCCCCCTGACGCCCCCCGATACGCTGCTTAAGGCCCCCGAGGCTGTGCCCACCGTTCAGAGCCAGGAAGCGCCCGAGATGGTGCCGCTGACCCCGGAAGACCGCGTACGGCTGGACGCGATGGCGCGCGCCTTTGTGGAGGACGTGCTGAACAACGGCACCCACACCCCCACCTTCAAGCGCAAGCTCGACGCGGTGCATGAGCTGGGCACCCACGAGCAGCGCGCGGCGGCGCAGGTGTCCAGCCGGATGCTCGAACGCCCCCTGAAGGCCACCAAGGCCGGAGCGCTGGCCGAGGGCAGCAACATCCTGAGGGGTCTGACGGACCTGCGCCACACCGTCGAGGAACTCGACCCCAGCCGCACGCCCACCGTACGCGGCTTTCTGGGCAAACTGCCCGGCGGACGCAAGGCCCAGAATGTGATGGACCGCTACCAGAGCGCCCAGAGCCACCTCAACGCCATTCTGGAGGCCCTGTACCGCGGCCAGGACGAACTGCGGCGCGACAACGCCAGCATCGAGACCGAGAAGGTCCACCTCTGGGAGACGATGCAGA
Source organism: Deinococcus hopiensis KR-140 (assembly GCF_900176165.1). NCBI lineage: Bacteria > Thermotogati > Deinococcota > Deinococci > Deinococcales > Deinococcaceae > Deinococcus > Deinococcus hopiensis. The sequence goes on along the minus strand of NZ_FWWU01000009.1, from coordinate 1,179,018 downwards.
AGATCCGCCAGTACGCACACGTGGGCAAGGCCGTGGACGAGGCCCTGACCCAGCGGCTGTACGAACTGGAGTCCTCGGACCCCGACAAGGCCCGCATCGTCCGCGAGGAACTGCTGTTCGCCGTGCGCCAGCGCGTAACGGACCTGCTCACCCAGCTCGCCGTGAGCATTCAGGGTTACCTCGCGCTGGATCTTGTGCGGCGCAACAACCTCGAACTCATCAAGGGCGTGGACCGGGCCACCACCACCACCGTCTCGGCGCTGCGAACGGCCATTATGGTGGCGCAGGCGCTGGGGACCCAGCAGGCGGTGCTGGGCCAAGTGACGGCCCTGAACGACACCACCGGCAAGATGATCGGGTCCACCGCCAGCCTGCTGCGCCAGCAGTCCACCGAGATTCAGCGCCAGGCCGGCAGCGCCACGGTGGACCCCCAGGTCATTCAGGCGGCCTTCCGCGAGGTGTATGGGGCGCTGGACGCCATCAGCACCTACCGCAACCAGGCGCTGGACCGCTTCAAGGAAACCATTCAGGTGCTCGACCGTGAGGTGGGCCACGCCCAGAAGTACCTGGACCGCGAGCGGCAGACCGCTTCCCGCGAGGTGGCCCAGGGCCTGAACGTGACCGAAAAGGGTGACCTGAAGCTTTGAGCGTTCGGATCGCGCTGCTGCGCGCGCTGGCGGAACGGTTGGGCGCCCAGCCTGCCCGCCCTGTCTTGCGCGTGGCGATAGACGGCGTGGACGGAGCGGGAAAAACCACCTTTGCAGACGAGCTGGGCGCAGCCTTGGGGGAGTGTGGCCGAACGGTCATTCGCGCCTCCGTGGACGGCTTTCACGCCCCGCGGGAGGCGCGCTATCGCCGGGGCCGATCTCACCCGGAAGGCTTCTACCGCGACTCCTACGACTATGCGGCTCTGCGCTCCGCCCTGCTGGACCCGCTGGGGCCGGGAGGCAGCGGGCGCTACAGGACGGCCACCTTCGATCATGTGACCGATTCTCCCCTTCACCTGCCCGAGCAGACCGCCAGTCCAGACAGCGTCCTGCTTCTCGACGGCCTGTTTCTGCACCGCCCCGAGTTGCAGGACGTGTGGGACGACTCGGTGTTCTTGCAGGTGGATTTTGAGGTGTCGGTGCCACGCGGGGCGGCGCGTGGGCCAGGCTACGGGTCTCCCGATCCGCAAGCCGAAGCCAACCGACGCTACGTGGAAGGCAACCGCCTGTACTTCGCGGAAGCTCAACCGCAGCGCCGCGCAGGTGTGGTGGTGGACAACAATGACCTCTCGGCCCCGTTCATCATTCGTGCGTGAGCTACGCCAGCGCCGCGGCCTCCTGCCGCTGAGGGTCAGGTGACCCGGGCCCGAATCTGCCGGGCGCACCCTCCACCTGCGCGTACCTCCTGCCTTCGCGCACGCCGTCCACCTGCGCCCTCGCCGCGCCGCTCACGCGGGTGGCCTTGCGGCCCACGGCCACATCCGGATTACAGCGGACCTGCGGCGCGGCCCCCACCGCAAAGACCTCATCCACGATGACCCCGACCCCGGCGCAGACCTTCGCCAAAGCTCCAGGCCACGTTCAGCTGGCGGAACACGTCGCCTGTGCTGACCTCACCCCCCGGCCCGAAGCCGCGGCCTTCGCCCGAACGGTGCAGGGCGGGCAGCAGCGCCTCCACCAGGGTGTCCACAACCCGGGATGCGGGCGCACTTCCTGCAACCGGGGAGCCAGGGTGGACTTGCCCGAATCCAAACCTCCAACCCGCGTCAACATGGCTCCGCAGTAGGGGCAAGAGACCCCGATGACACGAACGGAAACAGCCGCAGACCTCCTCCTGGCCCAGCGTATCCTCAGCTCCCCAGCACAGTTTCTGGCAGCGGGGGCCACCTGCGTGGCGTACACCGATGGGCGGCGGGTGGTTCGCCTCTCCGCCCCCCCTCTCGGGAAGGAGGTCCGTTTTCAGGTGGACGCGGCCATTCGCGCCGCCCTGGGTGCAGCGGGGGCCCCCTCGGCCGAAGGGGTAGAGGTCGGCGTGCTGCCGAACGGACGGGCCTACAGCGTGGACACCCTCGCGCTGGGCGATGCGGGCGGCCCTTCTCCCGCAGGCTGGGCGGACCTGGGGTGGGCGTTGGGCGCGCTCCACCGCCTTCCCCACTCGGGCTTCGGCCTGCTGGAAGACCGCGCAGACGCTTTCGTGGGTCAGGCGCAGACGCCTGGGAACGGACTGCGAACGAGGCTTCAGGACGCCTGGCCTTTGGGAGAGACACCGCTGGAGAGACACCCACTGATTGGCACCGCTCCCGAACTTGCCCTACCCATTGCCAGGTTGCGGGACGGGTTGGAGGGCGTGATTTGCGGCGAAACGGCCCTTTGCCATACCGACCTGCACCGCGAGCAGTTCCGCTGGCAGGAGGGCCGCTTATCTGCGCTGCTCGATTTCGGGGACGCGGCCATCGGCCCGCCCGCGTGGGATCTGGCGAGCATCGCCTACTTTCACGGCTGGGAGGTGGCGGAGGGGGTGGCCAGTGCTGCCGCGTTGAACTGTGGACATAGCGCAGCCCTGTTCGGGCTCCTGCTCGCCTTCCACCGGGCCAGCCGCGCCGTGACCATGGGGCGTTCCACCCACCCGACCGAAGCGGCCGCGTTTGCAAGGAGTTGCCTGGTGCGGCTGGCCTGACACCGCCCGCCATGAGCGCCTTCCCAGAACCCCCTAAAGTGAAGGTGGATGGCAGCGCGGGGCACCTCCTCCCACAATCGGGGGGAGGTGCCCCATGACTCCAGATGGCTTCCAGAACCGGCAGGAGGCCGGGCGGCGGCTCGCAGATCATCTGCTCGCGCTCGGCCCCTGGCCCGACACCACCGTGCTGGCCCTGCCGCGCGGCGGCGTGCCGGTGGCCTTTCCGGTGGCCCAGACCCTCAAGGCTCCGTTGGACGTGTTTCTGGTCCGCAAGCTGGGCCTGCCCGGACACGAGGAGGTGGCGATGGGGGCCCTCGCGCCGGGTGGGATACGGGTGCTGAACGAGGACCTCGTCCGGCGGCTGCGCGTAACCCCGCAAGCCATTGCCGCTGTGGAAGCGAGGGAACAGGCCGAGCTGTCCCGGCGCGAGGCGGCCTACCGCGAGGGACGCGAGGCCGCCGCGGTGCGGGGCCGAACCGTTCTGCTGATCGACGACGGTGTGGCGACGGGCGCAACGCTGCGGGCCGGTTTAAAGGCGCTGCAGGCCCTCTCTCCCTCCCGCGTCGTGGTGGCCGTGCCCGTCGCGCCTCGAGAAGTCTGCCGCGTGCTGGAAGCGGAAGCAGATCACGTCGTCTGCCTCACCACCCCATCCGACTTCATGGCCGTGGGCCAGTTCTACGCCGACTTTCGCCAGACCACCGACGCGGAGGTGCGTGGGCTACTGACCCGCGCCTCTGCCCACAAGGAGTGATCCCATGCCCGAGCACGAAGCCGAACCCCTCCAGACCCTGCGCCGGTCCGCCCATCCCCTGACCGGAGCTTCAGCCGACTACGACGCACTGCTAGACCGCATCGGCGACGCCCGTTTTGTCCTCATTGGCGAGGCGTCGCACGGCACCCACGAGTTCTACCGCGAGCGCGCCCGCATCACCCGGCGGCTGATTGAGGAAAAGGGCTTTACCGCCGTGGCCGTGGAGGCCGACTGGCCCGATGCCTACCGCGTCAACCGCTACGTGCGCGGCCAGGGCGAGGACGGCAGCGCCATAGAGGCCCTAAATGATTTTCAGCGCTACCCCAGATGGATGTGGCGCAACGAGGACGTGCAGCAGTTCGTGGAGTGGCTGCGCGAGCACAACGAACGGCACCCCGGGCAGGCGGTGGGCTTCTACGGCCTGGACCTCTACTCGCTGCACCGCTCGATGGCCGCCGTCGTGAAGTACCTGGAAGGCGTGGACCCGGCAGCGGCGGAACGTGCCCGCAAGCGCTACGCGTGCTTTGATCATTTCGGCGACAACCCCCAGGCGTACGGCTACGCTACCGAGTACGGCCGCTGGGAGCCGTGTGAGGACGAGGCCGTGCAGCAACTCCTCGAACTCCAACGACGCGAGCCGGAACTCGCGCACGGCCCGCTTGCCGAAGACGAGCACTTCTTCGCGGAGCAGAACGCCCGCCTGGCGAAAAACGCCGAGAACTACTACCGCTCCATGTTCCGGGGCCGTGACGAATCGTGGAATATTCGCGATTCCCATATGGCCGAGACGTTGGGAGCGCTCGCCGAACACAGTGAGGGCCAGGGCAAGACGCCCAAAGTGGTGGTCTGGGCCCACAACTCGCACCTCGGTGACGCCCGCGCGAGCGAGATGGGCTGGCTGCGCGGCGAGTTGAACCTGGGGCAGTTGACGCGCGAACGCTGGACGCAAGAGACCTTCATCCTGGGCCAGACCACCCACCACGGCACGGTAACGGCCTCCGACGACTGGGACAGTCCCGCGAAAACCAAGCGGGTGCGCCCGGGGATGCCCGGCAGCGTGGAGGACCTGCTGCACGGGGTGGGAGGCGACTTCTGGCTGGACCTGCGCGAGCCAGGGGTGGCCGAGGCCCTGCGCGAAGAACAACTCCAGCGCTTTATCGGCGTAATCTACCGCCCCGAAACCGAGCGCTGGAGCCACTACGTCCACACCCACTTCAGCGACATGTACGACGCCGCGCTCCACTTCGACGAGACGGGCGCCCTGGTGCCCCTGGACGCAGCGCCAGGGAAAGGAGAACCCGGCGAGCTGCCGAACACATACCCGGTGGGCGAGTAATACGGAGTCGGGTGAATCCGTTATTTCACAACGGGTTCACCCGAGCGGAGCGAGCAGGAAAAACAGTGACGGAGAGGCGTGGAATCACCGGAGCGGAGGTAGGGGATGAGCCGTATCATACGGACTCGGAGTAATTTGTTAACGCAGGCCACCACAGGAAGAGGGTGTGCCGCGAGAGAAGACCGGGTTGGATCTCCAGCCAAGCACACCGTTGAGCAAGGATCTGGGTGAAGTCCTGCAAGGTGTCGAAGCTAGCGATTGGCCGCCGTGGAATTGGTCAACGCCCAGCGCCGCAGGGCGGGTTGCCGCTCCGGGACGTAGGGGGCAAGGTCACCGTTTCGATGCCTGGTGGCTGTCCCTGCAGTGCAGGGACAGCCACCTTCCCCCGTCCTGTACGACCAGGACGTGGTGGTCCTCACCCGCGTCCACACGCTTGGCAAAGGTGCTCATCACCAGCGGATACGCCTCCTTATTCAAGACCGGCATCCGCCAGAACCGGCTTTCCCCACGCTTGGGGTAGACGAAGGCGCAGATGCAGAGCCACCCGTACCGAGGGTGAACGGGACGGACCTGGGGCTGCCCGGTGGGTGCCCAGACGGTACGGAGCCGGGGGCAGCAAGCCCAGACGATGTTCGTCCATCGCCCAGAGCAAGACACGCGGATGGAGAAGCTCCGCTAACGCTTTGTTCAGAATGCCTCCTTGGCTTCCTCATCGCCCTTGACGTGCCCTGGGCGGGACTTCTGCGGTAAAAAGCCAGCGGCACGCATAAGTTCGTAGGTCCGCCCCAGGTAGACGTCCTTGCTGAATTCCTGTCAGGTCCAGGCTTGCAGTCGCTTGCCTTCCCCCACCATCCCCTGCTCGAAATCCTGATGGATTTGAGCCGACAGACGCTGTTGTTCCTCCGCGGTCAAGAGGGTTGGGGCACCACGGTTCTTCTCTCGACCGTCCCGCAACGCAGCGAGCCCCCGTTCCCGGTCTCGGTCCAGAAGGTGGTAGGCCGTGATCCGGCTATAGCGGCTCAAGGACAACACCTCCTTCAAGGGGCGCTGCTCTGCGAGCAGCGCGAAGAACTGGGCGCGGCGACGCTACCGCGCAGGTACTGGTTTGAAAAATGCCCCAGAACTCTTCAGTGCTGGAGGGGGCCGGTAAAAGCAGACTGCTTGATCCCCTGTTGCAAACGATTTATCCGGAACCCGTATGAGGCGTTTTGGCCCCTCTTCTCCGGGCAGCAACACCGCCCAACATTCACACGTGCCCCAAAAATGTCGCGTCCGACCTCCGCCCGCAGATGCCAGCAGGAGACCGGACGCGCCGCCCCACCGACCTCAGTCCATCGCGCTCGCCAGCATCGGTAGGGGCTGCACAGCGTTCGCGCCGACGGAGCGCAGCCGCTCAGCCAGGTTCTCATAGCCCCGGTTGAGGTACTGTACGCCGTCGATGACGGTTTCACCCGGCGTGGTCAGGGCGGCGATAAACAGGGCCGCTCCCGCACGCAGGTCGGCCGCTTTGACGGGAGCGGCGTGCAGTGGGCCGCCCTGGATCACCTGGGTGTAGCCGCTGACGGTGATGTTTGCGCCCATGCGGTGCAGCTCGGCCACGTGGGTCAAGCGGTCCGGATACACCGGGTCCTGCACCACGCTGGTGCCCGGTACCGTGGCGAGCAGGGCGCTCATCTGGGGCTGCAGGTCTGTGGGAAAGCCGGGGAAGCTCTGGGTGGTCAGGTTCACCGGCTTCAACTCACGGCCTTCGGCGTCCACGACCAGGCGGTCATCCGTTTCGAGAATGTCCACGCCCATCTCCATCAGCTTGCTGCTCAGCGCGCGGAGGTGATCGGGGCGCACGTTCGTCAGGGTGATGCGGCTGCGGGTGGCCGCGGCGGCGATCATAAAGGTCCCGGCCTCGATGCGGTCCGGAATGACCGTGTACTCGCCCCCGTGCAGCGCGGGCACACCACGGATGGTCAGGGTATTGGTCCCCGTGCCCTCGATATCGGCGCCCAGGCTGTTCAGAAAATTGATCAGGTCCACCACGTCGGTATCGATGCTGGCGTTTTCCAGCGTGACTGTGCCATCGCCGAGCACCGCCGCCAGAATCGCGTTCTGGGTGCCGCCTACGGTCAGCAGCTCGAACACGAAGCGCCCGTTCAGGCTGCTCGCGCGCCGGGCATCAAAATTGCCGCCGTCCTCGGAGACCTCCACGCCCAGGGCGCGAAACGCCTTGACGTGCTGGTCCACTGGGCGCGGCCCCCACGCGCAGCCGCCGGGCATGGAGACGGTGGCCGCGCCCGCGCGGGCCAGCAGCGCGCCCATGATGATGAAGCTCGCGCGCATCTTGCTGACCAGGGCGTAGGGGGCGTCCGTATGCAGGACCTCGGGCGTATGCAGAATCAGGCTGTGCGGTCCCACCCAGGTGTGCCGCGTCCCGATATGCTGCGCGAGGTCCAGGATGGTCTGCACGTCGCTGAGGCGGGGAACCCCATGCAGGGTCACGGGCTCGCTGCTCAGGAGGCTGGCGACGATAATCGGCAGAGCGGCGTTCTTGCTGGGCTGAACGGCGATCTCGCCGGACAGCGCCCGGCCTCCTTTGATGTGCAGCGGGGTTGGTTGCATGGTGGTCCTTTCGGTCACGCCCTGAGGGCGTGTGGGAGGGTGAAGTTTAGCCGCGCCGAGTAAATCGGGCGCAAAGCTCGACGCATGTTACACACGTTGCTCACCGTACGTCTACGCACCGGGTCAGGCGGCTAAGTGCCGCGTGAAGGCCCACCGCCCCGAAAGGAACTGCACAGGAGTGCGCCTCCCATCATGTTGAGGCCACTCAAGTGACGTGCTACGCTGCCCCGCGAGATCAGTGGTGCCCCCAGCGGGGCGCGCCGGGAGAGGGAGAGGGATGCCGAAGAAGGAACGCAAACGCCTCCAGGTGGTGATCAGCGAGGAGCAAGACGCCCTGCTGACCCGCACGGCCTATGAGCTCTCCAGCCCCGAGCGTCTGATCAGCAAGAGCGAGGTCGTACGCCTCGCCATCGAGAAGATCGCCCGCGAACTGGGCGAGGGCGAACATATCGACGAGTACCGCACCCTGCTGGACACCGAGAACGTCTCGGACGAGTAAGCCTTAAAAAAGCAGCGCAGCTCCTTGAAGGAGCTGCGCTGCTCGCCTCGTGGAGAACCAGGGGCGCCTTACCGGCCCATCCCGTATACGGTAGGCGGCAACACGCGCCGGGCCCCCAGGAGGCGCGGAGCCCAGTACGCGTCGCCCTGCAGGTGATCCACGGCCACCTTGCCCTTGTAGGAGTTGGCGTTCACAAATTGGTTGTCTCCCAGGTAGATGCCCACGTGCGTGACCTCCCCCCGTCCCACGGTGTCGAAAAACACCAGGTCCCCCGGCTGCAGGTCGCCCAGGGCCACCGGCGTGCCTGCCTGCGCCTGATCGGCGCTGCGGCGCGGCAGTTGCACCCCCAGCGGCGAGAAGACCTGCAGCACGAAGCCGCTGCAGTCCAGGCCGGTGGTGGCTGTGCCCCCGAAGACGTAGGGAATGCCCAGCATCGACATCGCCGCATCCTTCCAATTGCTTGGCAGGGAAGTGGTGGCTGCGGGAGCGGGGGCAGCCGGAGCGGATGCGGGGGCACTGGGGGATGTGGCGGCAAAGACTGTGGGAGCGGGAGCCGGGGCCACCGCCACCCGGGGGACGGGCGAGGTCGCAGGCGCGCCGGGCACCTTCAGCACCTGCCCCACTTCCAGCACCACATCCGGCGCGAGGCCGTTGAGGGCCAGCAGCCGGTCCACCGTCAGGCCGTAGCGCCGCGACAGGGAATACAGGGTGTCGCCACGCTGCACCGCGTAGGTGCTGTCCTCGGCCACGCGCAGCACCTGTCCCACCTGCAGATCCGGCGCGCCCAGGCCGTTGAGCGCCAGCAGGGCGTCCACGGTCAGCCCATTGGTCCGTGCCAGGCTGTAGGCCGTATCTCCGGCCCGGACCGTCACCGTTCCGGCGGCAGAAGCAGAAAGCCCAGGGAGCGTCGCGCTTCCTGAGCCTGGGGTTCCTGGGTTACCGGCCGCCTGCGCCGTCGAGAGCGTCCCGGCGAGAACCAGGAGGGCGGGAAGCAGAGCGGAGCGGGAAAACAAGGACATGAGGCAGACTCACAGGGCGCGAAATACAGTGGGGCGGAAGCGCCGGGACACGGGACCCGACGCGAAGGTGCCCAGAGTGAAAAAGGCACGATGGGCAGACCATGAGGGTCCACCAAAGAAACTGAAGCACGCGCACCTTAACATATGAAGATCACATTTGCCAAGCCCTCATGGCACTGAGGACGCGAGAACTCCTGCTCGGACAGGTTTTTGGCTTTCCGTGCTCCGCTGCCGTTCTGCGGGGAGTTCACCCTCAGCGCCAGGCCACCCTTCATCCGCTGGAGAGGGCCGCCCTGGAAAGCGGGCCCCAACTTCATCCATCACCCGAGCGACTCACGCCGCTGTTCCAGCGTGCGGGACAGTGCGCGCGTGAGGAACAGGACGGGCATATGCTGGGCGCGTGTTTGAGCGCGCCTCGGTGTGGCGGGAGCGGACGTTCCGCGCGCTGCACCATCCCCACTACCGCCGCTACTGGCTGTCACAACTGCTGTCGCTCGTCGGCTCGTGGATGCAGGCGACGGCGCAGCAGTACCTCGTGCTGGAGCTGTCGGGGGGCAGCAGCGCCGCGCTCGGTTCGGTCACGGTGGCGCAGTTTCTGCCCAGCCTGCTGCTGTCGCTGTTCGCGGGAGCGGTGATCGACCGGGTCCCCCGGCGCCAGGTGCTGCTCACCACGCAGGTCACGCTGCTGTGTACGGCCACCGCCCTCGCCATCACCACGCACCTCGGCGTGGTGACCCTGCCGCTTGTGATGGCGCTCGCCTTTGTCAGCGGCACCGCCAACGCCTTTGACATGCCTGCTCGGCAGAGCATGGTCGTGGACTTTGTGCCTCGCAGCGACGTGCCCAACGCGGTGGCCCTCAACAGCCTGTCGTTCAATGTGTCGCGCACGGTGGGCCAGGCCCTGTTCGGCGTGGTGGCCGCCCTGGGTGTGGCCCTGCTCGCGCGGGGCGACGCGGACGATATCGCGCGCCTGGCCTTGCCCTTCTACCTGAATGTGGCGTCTTTCTCCGCGGTGCTGTTCGTGATCGCTACGCTGCCCTTTCCGGTCCGCGAGCACGCTCCCCGCGGGAGCATGGGCGAAGACGTGCGCGAGGGGCTGCGCTACGTCCGGGTCACTCCTGCCGTGCGGAACGTGATGCTGCTGGTGGGACTGCTGAGCCTGACCGTGATCAACTTTAACGTGATCATTCCGTATTACGCCCGTGTGGTGTTTGGGGCGCGCGAGGCCGCCTTCGGGGCCCTGTCTGCGGCCTTTGGGGTGGGCGCGATGGCGGGAGCGCTGTGGCAGGCGAGCAAGCCCAACCCGGTGCGGAACCTGCGCTTGGGGGCCGTGGTGCTGCTCGCGGCGACGGTGCTGCTGGCCTTCACGCCGGGGCCGCTCCTGGCCGCGCCCGTGCTGGTAGGCTGCGGTTTCGGAATGCTGTCGCTGCTCGTCAGCGCCAACAGTACCGTGCAGCTCACCATCCCCGACGCTCTGCGCGGACGCGTGATGAGCCTGTACTCGTTCGTGCTGGTGGGAATGGGACCGCCCGGAGCCGTGATCGCCAGCACGCTGATCAACAAGAACGGGCTCCTGGGGCCGCGCTGGGGCCTGATTACGCTGGCGGTCCTGGGGGCGCTGGCCCTGCTGCTGCTGTGGAAGCGCCTGCCCCGCGAGTTGCCGGGAGGTCAGAAAACGGCGGCCCCCCTACCGGAGGCCAAAGAGCGCTCCTTGCCGGCGGATTGAGCACGCCCGGCGTCCCGTCTTCCGGACCTTTCTCAACGCCCTGTAAGCCCTGCGCAGGACAACGGCTGTTATGCTGCAGCCATGAGTTCAGACCGCAATCACGTGCTGATGACGTGGGCACTCGTCGTGGTCGCCCTCGGCGCACTTGTCGGCATCGGCACGACCGCCGCCCTGCTGGCCCGCAAGGACCGTCCCCTGCCGGATGATCCGGACGCGCCGCTGTTTATCTAGGCTCCAGTCGTCAGAGGAGTTTTTCCTGGCCACGGAAGCTGGCGCCTCATACGGACGCCGAGTGAATTGTTTGCGGAGTGGTTCAGTTTAAGCAGAGCGAGAAGGAGAGAAACGGGCTCCGGGTGTGGAGGCAAGCAACCCGGCGGTCTTTCGGTGTGTTCGCAAAACAGACGCAACCCGTGTGATAAGGGTTCGGTTCATCCGTTATGAAAGGCCGAGCGGAGCAGGCAGGAAAAACGGTGACACAGAGGCGTGGAAGCACCGGAGCGGAGCCCAGGGAACGGGTGATCCGGAAACCGCATCAGAACGGCCAGACCCGTGGAATCACCAGCAACGCCACCGCGAAGGTTACGAGGGTCAGTCCCATGCCCACCCGCACGAAGTCGATAAAACGGTAACGCCCCGGGCCGTACACGAGCATGCACGACGGTTCCAGGGGAGTGATGAAGGAGTTGCTCGCGGCGACTGTGACGCCGATGACGAAGGGACGCGGATCATGGCCCAGGGCCTCGGCAGTGCCGATGGCGAGGGGCAGCATCACGAGGGCCGCCGCCTGGTTGCTCATGGGCTGGGTCAAGGCCACGGTGACGGCGAAGAGGGCCGCCAGGAGGCCGTAGGGCCCCAGAGGCTCCAGCACGCCGGAAATGCCTGCGGTAAGGACCTTCGCCGCGCCGGTGTCCTCGAAGGCCGTGCCGAAGGCGAGCATGCAGGCGACGAGCACGATCACCGGCCACTCGATGGCGCCGTAGGCCTCGTCGGGGGAGATCAGGCGCAGGGCCAGCGCCAGGCCGACGGCCACCACCACAGCCACGCTGAGGGGCACCAGGCCCAGACCCCCGGCGACCACCGCACCGCCGAACAGCAGCAGGGCCAGGGGCGCTTTGCGCAGGTCCCGCTGCTCCTCGGTGAGGTCCCCCAGCACCGTGAGATACTCGCCCAGCGCCGAGAGACGTTCCTCGCTCCCCTGCAGCAGCAGCACGTCGCCCACCTGCACCCGCAGGCCGCCCAGTCGCTCGACCGTACGGGCGCGGCGGTGCAGCGCCAGGACCGATACGCCGTAGCGCTCGCGAAAGCGCGACTCGCGCAGGGTGCGGCCCGTGAGGGGGCTCCCCGGCAATACGACGGCCTCCACCAGACGCACGGGCACCTCGCCCCCCGCCTGGAGTTTCTGCTCGCTCTTGCTGAATACGCCCAGCACGCTCTTGCCTGTCAGGATGCGCTCGGTGGGGCCTTCCACGGCCAGGGTGTCACCCTCCTGCACGTGGAAATCCGCACTGGGGCCGTAGAAGGTATCCGCCCCACGCCGCACCGCCACCACGGTCAGGCCGTAGTCGCGGCCCAGACCAGTTTCCCGCAGCGTCTGTCCCGCCAGCGCGCTGCCCGGCGCGACGGTCAGGTCCGCGAGGTAGGCGCGCAGAGACTCTTCGAGCGCGGCTTCACCTTCGGGCAACAGCCGGGGCGCGACGAAAAAGAGATACAGCAGGCCCATCACGGCGACGGGCAGCCCCACCCAGGCCAGTTCAAAAAAGCCCAGCGGCTTCAGTCCCGCTGCCGGAAGCGCGCCCGACACGACGAGGTTGGTGGAGGTGCCGATTACCGTAATGGTGCCGCCCAGGATGCTGGCGTAGGCGAGCGGCATCAGCACCCGGCTGGGCGCGATGCCCGCGCGGCGGGCCAGGCCGGTCACAACGGGCAGAAAGACGGCGGTCGTGGCGGTGTTGCTGGTAAACGCACTCACGCCCGCCACCGCCCCCAGCATGCCCCGCACCATGGCGCCGGCATTCCTGGCGCGCCGCGCCAGCGCCCGCCCCACCCACTCGATCACCCCAGCGCGCTGCAGCACCCGCGTGAGAATAAACAGGCCCGAAAGCGTCATGACGGTATCGCTGCCGAAGCCTGCGAACGCCTCCTTGGGCTTCAGGAGATTCAGACCCAGCAGCGCGCCCAGCAGCAGCAGGGCCGTGACGTCCACGGGCAGCCACTCGGTGGCAAACAGCACGAGGGCGGCGGCAAACAGGATGAGCAAGATGGTCACAGGGTCCATAGGTCTCCAGAAATAAGGGGGCAAAAGTGCGGCCCCTACCTTATCCCCGGCCCCTGACCCCCGGCACCCCAGCGAGTCTTAATTCCCCGTGGTCGCCGCCAGCCGGGTGAGGGCCGAGGTGAGCACCGCCACCGCCCGGTCATACTCGGCGAGATCGAGGTGCTCGTTCGGCGTGTGGTCCAGCGAGCTGTCGCCCGGGCCGTAAGCCACGGTGGGCACCGGCCAGTGCCGGGCGACCACGTTCATGTCGCTGGTCCCGGTCTTGACCTTGAAGACGGGCGTGCCGCCCTGCTCGCGGATCGCCACGCGCAGGGCGCGGGTCAGGGCGTTGTCGCGCCCGTGGCGCACCGCCGCCTCGTGACCCACGAAGGTCAGGGTAACGGGCAGGTCCGCGAGCAGCGCGCTCAGGGCTTCCTCCACCGCTTCCGGGGACAGGCGCGGCGGCAGGCGCAGGCCGAAGGTGCCCTCGGCGACTTGCGCGAGGCCGTCCGTGCGGGCCGACAGCCCCTGGATGGTGGCCTGCACCGCGCCGAAGATGCCCCCCCCCGGATGGTCCCGGCCCTCCTCCGCTGCCCCCCAGCTCCGTACCCGGAACCAGGCCTCGGTGAGGTCATCGGCGGCGCTGGTGCCCTCGCCCGCCGTGTGGAAGTTGTCCTTCTGCACGCGGGCCTGCACCACGAGGCGGCCCTTGTAACCCAGAGTCAGGCCCGCCCAGCCGCTCGGTTCCCCAATCAGCACGAAATCGGGCGCGTACTGCCGGGCCGCGTGCCGTGCGCCCCGACTGCTGGGCGCTTCCTCCTCCGTCGCGCCGATGCACACGAAGCGTGCGCCCCGCAGGGCCGACTCCGGCAGGGCCGCCACCGCCGCCACAAAGGTGCAGAAACTCCCCTTGGCGTCCACGCTGCCGCGTCCGTACAGCCGCTCGCCCTCCACCCGCACGGGGATGTCGCCCGGCACGGTGTCGATGTGGCCCAGCAGCACGACGGTGAGGGGTCCAGTCCCCCGTTCACCCACCGCATTGCCGGCCTCGTCCACCTGGGCGGAAAAGCCGTGCGCCGCCATCCAACCGCTCAGGTACTCGGCGACTGGCCCCTCTTCCCCCGACAGCGAGGGGATGGAGACGGTGCCAGTCAGCAGGTCACGGGCGGACGTCATCAGCGTCGCCTGCCGCTCCAGCCGCCTGTCCCCCAGCCACCTCGTTCGCCAGTGCGACGATCAGGCGCGTCACGTCCGCGAACACAAACAGCGCCACCGAACCGACACCGCCCGCGATCAGGGTCCACAGTCCGTTCAGGGGCGCGCCGCCCTGGTACTGAAAGAAGGCCAACCCGATGGCGGCCAGGCCCAGCACAGCGGCGAGGACCTGCAAGCGGCTGGGCAGTCCCCCCACAGCAGCGGCCCGCGCGGCGAGCCGTCCGTACTTTGGTGCCGGGCGCTCCACCTCCAGCGCCTCCGCAGGCAAGGCGCTGGAGGGTGACGGGGGCGCGGCAGGAGGGGTGACGGGCGGCGTGGCCAGGGCTGCCGCCGCCTGGGGACGAGGATCAGCCTGAACCACCGTGACCTTCGCGGGACTGGACTCCAGACGCGCGCCCAGCGGGGCCGCCGGCTCCGCCGTCTGCACCTCCAGGCGCGGCTTGGTGCGGTTCTGTTTCTCCTGGGCCTGCCGGTTTTCCTGCGCCTGCTTGGCCCCCCCCAGCTTGATGGGTTCGGGCCTGGGCCTGTTTGCCTGGGTCAGTTCCGCCTTCGCCGGCTCGGCCTCGATGGCCCCGGAGTTCACGGCCTCCACCTCGGCGGGCCCAGGCAGGTTGGGCTTGGCGTCGCTCGGGGTAGGGACCGGTGGGGGCGTCGGCGCCGCCGCTGACGCGGCGGGCGCACTGCCAAAGGTCTTGAAGCCGCCGGCCGTGGGCAGCGGCGCGGGGGGCAGGTTCTTGGCGCGTGCGGTGGCGTCGCGAACCTCGGCGAAAAAGCCCTGCACCTGGCTGGGCTCAAAACCCAGCAGGCTCGCCGTGAGGGCCGTGCCGGCAGGCGTCTCGACCCGCAGCAGACCGTCAGCATCGCTGCGGATGCGGGTCAGGTCCCGCAGGGTCACGCGGCGGGTGCCCTGGCCGTCTTGGTAGATCAGCAGATCTCCGAGCAGGGCGAAAAAAGCCTCCTCGCCTTCCAGGACGGCCAGCGGCGACGCCTCTATTCCCAGGCCCCGCAGGGCCGTTATTACACGCTCAGTCATGGTTCTTTCCTCACCTTGAGGGGCAGCATAGCGGGTCTCCGGCGCCACGCGGATAAAGGCCTGCGCAGGGCAGGCTCATGTGCGCTTGAAGATGGGAGACGCACACTGGGGCATGAGCGACACAGACCACCGCTACGGTGACGCGCCCCTGGGCAAGAGCGTCGAGGAAATCGAGCGCGAGGGCGGAAACCTCGTCAATTCACCGGTGCCGGGCGAGAACCGCGGCGACGACGGCGTTTTGCCCGTCGTGATTCCCCCCGCCGTCGCCGGAACGGGCGTGGGCGCACCTCTGGTGGGCGGTGTGGCTGGGACCGGCAACGGGCTGGCGGCCGCCGAACTCGCGGTGGTGGGCAACGGACGGCTGGTGGAGGACGGTGGGGACGCCGACGACGGCACTGCGCGCGCGAACCGCGACAGCAGCGAGGGAACGGTCTAACCCTCTTTCCGCAGGAGGACGCAGGTCCAGGCTTCGGCCTGGGCTTTTTTCATGCCGTCCGTTTCGGAGACGGATGACATCACTGCGCGAGAAGCGTAAAGTAAGGAACAATCCGCCAAACCTGAACCGGAGGCTTGCATGAAGAGGACTGTTCGCCGTTCGCTGTGGTTTCTCGCCCTTCCTGCACTCGCTGCCCCCGTTCTCGCCGCCGTGACCCAGGGTGGGCCCTCCGGAGCCAAGGCTGGAGGCAACCCCTTCGAGTTGAAGTTCTCGGCGCCCAGCGCCGCCCACGGACAGGCGCTCTCGGCCACCTGTCAGGGCTGCCACGGTGCGGGCGGCGTGAGCACCAACCCCGACACGCCCCGACTGGCCGGTCAGGGAGCGGGCTACATCCGTTTTCAGCTCACGGCCTTCCGGGCCAAGATCCGGCCCAGCCCCGTCATGCAGCGGGTCGCCTCGCATCTCCGCGATCAGGACATTGCGGACCTGGCCGCCTACTTCGCCGCGCGTCCGGTGGGCACGGCCTGGAAGACGGAGGACGCCGCGCTGCGCGCCCAGGGACAGGCGCTGTTTCAGGGGGGAGACGCGAAACGCAACGTGATCGCCTGCGCCATCTGCCACGGTCCGGACGGACGCGGCGAGGACCGCCTCGGCGTCGCCAGCGTGACCAACCAGTCGCCGGGCTACGCGCTGGGTGTGCTGCACGAGTTCAAGGGCGCGCCCTCATTTGGCGGCATCATTCATCCGGAGGCCATGCGAATCGCCCTCCAACCGCTCAGCGAGGCAGACCTGAGGGCCGTGGCAGCGTACCTCAGCTCGATGAAGTAAGGGGCTGACCGCCAAAACCTCCGCTCACCTCACCCGGATGCCCTTGCTTGCGGGCTGGGTCCGCACCCAGGCCACGAAGCGGCGCACGGCCTCGTGCTCCAGCAGGGCGTCCACACTGTGGTACTCGCCCGCAAGCTCAGCGTTGGAGAAGGTGCGGTGCAAGAACTTGTGGCAGGCCGGGCACAGCGTCACCGTGGGCAGGTCCTGCATCTTCACGCCCTGCCGCCGTCCCTGGGACCGGGGCACGAGGTGGTGTTCGGTGAGCAGCGGCGTTTCGCGCCCACACAGGCCGCAGCGCTCGGGCTCGCGTGGGGGCGGGGGCCAGTTGGATTCGGGATGGCGGCGGGCCATGAAACCATGCTGGTCAGCGCTGGGCGAGACGTGGTGAGTGGAGGCAGAAAAAAGCGGGGGCGAACGCTTGACGCTTCGCCCCCGCCCTTACCTGACGGCGCCCCCCTTGCCTCACAGCTTCGTGAGCTTCGGATACTTCTGGATCGCCTCCTCCTCGCTCAGGAATTCGCCTTCGGCGTCGGGACTCCAGACCACCTCGGCGCGGATGAGGTCGCCGGGGTTGACCGAGGAAATGGCGTTCAGGGCCGCCCTCGCCTCAGCCATCGTGGTCACGCCCGCGGGGGGCAGATTGCCCAAGGCGTGCGCGGCGACGGCCAGGGTAACGGCGAGGTACATGTCTCCCACCTCCTTCTGGAAGGTGTAGTCACCCCGGTGGGCGTAGCCGCTGTGGGGATCGCGGTTCTGGTAGTTGCTGGTGGTCTGGTCTGTGAAGGCCGCGCGGGCCTCGGTGGCCCAGGCGCCCACCTGGCTGTCGGCGGAGCTGGCTTCGCCCTGCGCCCGCTGCACGTTGCCGTACACCCAGCGCTCGGGGTGACGCAGCAGCGCGAGGGACGCTTCCTGAAACATCTGCGCCAGGCCCTCGTTGGTGTCGGGGTCTCCGTTTTGTGCGATGCGCTGGAGGTCACGCTTCACCTCGTCGCCCTCGGCGAGCAGCAGCTGAACGCTCAGGGCCTGGGCGGTGCCGGCGACGGCGCCCAGGCCGCCCAGGGTGCGGCCACTGCCCCCGGCGCTCAGGCCGCGGCGCATAAAGGCGATCACCATAAACACGACCACCCCGAACAGGATCAGGCCGAACAGCCCGAAGCCACCGCCTCCACCTCCGCCGGAATAGCCGCCGCCGTAGCCCCCACCGTAGCCCCCGTTGTTGATGATGACCGGGCCGGAGTAGCCACCGCCGGAGTAGCCACCGCCGGAATACCCGCCACCATATCCACCGCCCCCCCGGCTGGAACTGCCACTGCTGCCGGACGAGCGCGACGAGCCGCTGCTGCGTCCTCCAAAACCGCCGCCAGACTGGGCCTGGGCGAGGGCGGCAAAGACCAGGACCAACAGCGCGAACAGGGCGAGCAGGCGCCGTGGGGAGTGGAGAAGCGCAGGGCGTGGGCTGAAGTTCGGCATGCCCTTCACTGTACGGGGCAGCGGGCCGGAATGTTCCGGTCCCGTGAAGAGATCACGAAGACGTGCTCCTGCCCTTACACTGCCCACTGATGAGTTCCCAAATGATCGAGTTGACGTGGGCCAGATGGGACGCCTTTCTGGAGGGTCTCTACGAGCGGGACGAGCGCCTGGACCGCCGTGAGCCGGAGCAGACCTACGCCCGGGATGAGGCGGTGGACGCCTACGTGCTGAGCGCCCACGCCGAGGCCCTGCGCAGCGCCGAAGTTGAGGGCGACGTGTGGGGCACGCTGGCGGACATCGAGGAGGAGGCCGGGAACGAGGAGGAGGCCTGGGGGAAGATCACCGCCTTTTACCTGGACCGCGGCTGCGTGCTGGTCCGCGTAACGGACGCCGAGGAGCCGGAAGAGTGGTTGCTGGAAGAGGGGCTGGCGCGCCGCCTGGGACTGCTGGAAGGCGCCGCAGCTGACAGGCCGTAAATCCCGCCTGAACCCTGCCTCATCCGTTTATGAGAGCGTCCACCTACGCTGACAGGTATGTCGCACCGTGATGACCGTGAAGAGCACCACTTTCCCATCAAACGCCTGCTGCTGCTCGGTGCCCTGATCGGCGGGGGCGCGTACTACTTCAGCCGCGAGCAAAACCGCAAGGCCCTGGACCAGAAACTCGCGGAACTCGGGTTGAAAGACGCGGCCGAGAACGTGGGCGACAGCGTGTCGAGAGGCTGGGAAAAGACGAAGGACGCCGCCACGAGCGCCGGGCACGTCCTGGCCGACAAGGCCGGCGACGTCAAGGACGCCGTGCAGCAGGGCGGCGTGCAGGCCGGGCTGGACAAGGCCAAGGACGTGGCCAGTGACGCGAAGGTGGCCGTAGCGGGCGCGGTGGCCGGGGCGACGGACGCGGCCAAGGACGTGGCCCAAAGCGTCAAGCAGGAAGCGCAGGCCGCCCAGGGGCCTGTGAAGGACGCGGCGCAAGAGGCGAAGCAGCACCTGCACCACGCTGCTGATCAGGCATCGGCGAAGGTGGCCGATGTGATGGACCGTGCCGGGGACGCCGCCAAGCAGGCGGGGCAGCAGGTCCAGCACGCGGCGGATCAGGCGGGCGCGAAAGCGGCCGACGTGGTGGACAGCGCCCAGACCAGGGCCCAGGACGCGGGGCAACACCTGCACCACGCCGCAGATCAGGCTTCAGCCCGGGTACCGGACGTGATGGATCAGGCGGGCGACGCGGCCCAGCAGGGTACGGGCCAGGCCCAGCATGTGGCCGCCGTCACCGCCCAGATCGCTGCCCACCAGGTCAGCCAGGGCCAGGACACCACGCCGGTTGTGACCGAGACGCCCGGCGAAACCCATTCCGGCACCCAGCCACCCCGCAACGACGTGCAGCGCATCGTGAACGAGGTGATCGCCAATACGCCGCCCCTGCCCAGCAGCGTCAAGGACGCCGAACGCAAGATGTGAGCGGGGCACCCGGCGCGAAAATCTCCCCATGTGGGAGGTTTTTTCATTTCTCAATACCGTAACCTCCGCTTCGCCTCCGCTCCTGCCGCGCGGGTAAACTTCGCAGCATGACGCGCAGGGACGGCGAGGGCCGCACGCAAACGCTCGAACGCCTGAAAACGCAGCGGCCCCGGCTGTACCGGGTGCTGCTGCTGAACGACGACTACACCCCGATGGACTTCGTGGTGTACGTGCTGGAGCGCTACTTCCGCAAGTCCGAGCACGAGGCGCAACTGATTATGCTGGCCGTGCATCACAAGGGGCAGGGCGTGGCGGGCGTTTACACGCGCGACGCGGCCGAAACGAAAGTCGCGCAGGTGACCGCCAAGGCCCGGCAGGAGGGTCACCCCCTGCGGCTGGTCACGGAACCGGAGCCCGAAGAATGATATGGGGTTGCTTCGGTTCCCGAATATCCGGGAAAGCGCGTGATATGCGTCCATCTCCGCAGTCCCGTACTTTTCGCTTCTCGCTCCGCTCGGATGACTTCAAGACATCACCGCAATTTGGTATGAGGAGCGCACCATGATCGGCGATCACCTGCAAGTCACCCTGGGCCGCGCCGCAGACTACGCGCGCGAGGCCGGGCACGAACTCGTCACGCTGGAGCACCTGCTGCTGGCCCTGACCCACGATCCGGAAGCCCAGGAGGCTTTGCTGGCCGTGGGCACCGACGTCGGAAAGCTGCGCGACGATCTCCACGAGGTGCTGGAAGGCTTTGAGGTCACCCACGATCCTCAGCCCGAATTCACCCTCGGTGTCCACCGTGTGGTGCAGGGCGCGGTGCTGCAGCTGCACGCCAGCGGCAAGGGCAGCCAGGAGGCCGACGGCGCGAGGGTGCTGGTGGAACTGCTGGAGGAGGAAGACTCGCCCGCCCGCGCCGTCCTGGAAGCCCAGGGGGTGACCCGCCTGGACGTGCTGGCCTTCGTCTCCCACGGCACGGCGAAGGTGGCGGGCCGTGAGCGCGAGCGCTACGTGGCGGGTGCGGACGGCGAGGCCGAGGACGAGGCGGGCACGGAGGAGGGTGACCCCCTGAAGGCGTATGCCACGGACCTCACCGCCGCCGCCCGCGCAGGCGAGTTTGACCCGGTCATCGGGCGTGAGGCCGAGCTGGAGCGCACCGTCCACATCCTCGCCCGGCGGGCAAAGAACAACCCCGTCCTCGTGGGCGAGCCGGGCGTGGGCAAGACGGCCCTGGCCGAGGGGCTGGCGCAGCGGGTGGCAGACGGCCAGGCGCCCGGGTTCCTGCGCGGGGCCTCGGTTTACGCACTGGACCTCGGGGCCCTGCTCGCCGGAACGCGCTACCGGGGCGACTTCGAGCAGCGGCTCAAGGGTGTCCTCGCCGCGCTGGACGGGCAGAACGCGGTGCTGTTTATCGACGAGCTGCACACCCTCGTTGGGGCCGGAGCCACCGAGGGCGGCAGCGTGGACGCCGCGAACCTCCTCAAGCCTGCCCTGGCGCGGGGCAAGCTGCGGGTGCTGGGGGCCACCACACCCGCCGAACTGCGCCACCTGGAAAAGGACCGCGCCTTGTGGCGGCGCTTCCAGACGGTGGAGGTGCCCGAGCCGTCCGAGGAGGACACCCTCGCGATCTTGCGGGGCCTCGCGCCCGGGTATGCCAGACACCACGGGGTCACGTATACCGACGGGGCGCTGGGAGCGGCCGTGCGCCTCTCCTCCCGGCACCTGCGCGACCGCTTTTTGCCCGACAAGGCCATCGACGTGCTGGATGAGGCGGGGGCCGCCCGCTCGTCGGTGGGCAGGGGCGGCGAGATTGGGGAGGGAGACGTCGAGGCGACGGTGGCCCGCATGGCGCGCGTGCCCGTGGGCGCGGTGAAGGCTGAGGAAGTCAAATCCCTCGCCACGCTTGAGGCGGAACTGAAGGCGCGGGTGTTCGGGCAGGACGCGGCCGTAGAGGCGGTCGCCAGCGCCGTGAAGCTCGCGAGGGCCGGGCTGCGGGACCCGCAGAAACCGCAGGGGGCCTTCCTGTTCGCCGGGCCGACGGGCGTGGGCAAGACGGAACTCGCGCGGGCACTCGCAGACCGCTTGGGCGTCCACCTCGCCCGCTTCGACATGAGCGAGTACCAGGAGGCGCACACCGTCGCCCGGCTGATCGGGGCTCCTCCCGGTTACGTGGGCTTCGATCAGGGCGGCCTGCTGACGGACGCAGTGGCGAAAAATCCACACGCCGTGTTGCTGCTCGACGAGATCGAGAAGGCGCACCCGGACGTGTACAACCTCTTCCTGCAGCTCATGGACCACGGCACCCTGACCGACCACACCGGCAAGAAGGTGGACGGACGCGGGCTCCTGCTGGTGTTCACCACGAACGCGGGGGCCGCCGACGCTTCGCGCCCTGCGCTGGGCTTCTCGCGCGAGGGCCGGACGGGCGAGGAAGCGGAGGCCGTCAAGCGTACCTTTACCCCCGAGTTCCGCAACCGCCTCGACGCGGTAATTCACTTCCGGCCCCTGTCGCGCGAGGTGATGGCGGGGGTGGTGGACAAGTTTCTGCGTGAGCTGGAGGGGCAACTGGCCGAACGGGGCGTGGCGCTGACCGTGACGCCCGCCGCCCGCGCCCGCCTGGGGTTGCTGGGGCACGATCCCCTGATGGGCGCGCGTCCCCTGGCCCGGGTGATCGAGGAAAAGGTCAAGCGCCCGCTGGCTGACGAACTGCTGTTCGGACGGCTCAAGGATGGCGGCGAGGTAACGGTGGACGCCCAGGCCGAGGGCTTCACGTTTGAGTCGCCGGGCCACAGCGCTGGGCCCATGCAGGAGCCGTCCCTCCTGAACTGACCCCATGCGGAACGGCCCCCCGCCTCTCCGCGGGAGAGGCAACGGCGGGAACCGTCAAGGCCAATTTTGAGGAGGGAGGCAGCTCCGTTTCGGCCTGACAACGTGCCCGGTGCCCATGGTGAAGCCCACGTCGACCACCCCTGCCCTGCCGCCGCTCCTGCCGGAAGGGACTTCGCCCACCGCCGAGAAGCTGTGCGCCTGGAAGGACACCTGCGGCCCACTTTGACTGGCGGCTCTACGCCCGCTCTACCGCCCACCCTGAACGGAGCCGCACCGGGCTAAGTCCATACGCCGTGATGTAGCCCGGCAGTCGGCGCAAGCCGGGCAGACTGTGCAGCACCTTGAGCAGCGTGGTGGGCACGTGAAGCTGCGCGCCCACATGGATACCGATCACCTCCCGCTCCTCGATGACCTGCTGCGCCTGCAAGAAGGCAATTTGCCACGCCCGCGTCCGCTGCACCCGCGCGAGGTGCCGGGGCCTCACGCGCCCAGCCCTGAGTGGGGCGCAGAGATGGTTGGCCGCCGCGATGGCGTCCTGCACAGCCATATTGATGCCCATGCCGCCGATGGGCGAGATAGGATGGGCCGCGTCGCCGATCAGCAGCAGGCCGGGCCGCCACCAGCGCCGCACCCGGGCCACCTCGACGGCGAGCAGGTGCAGCTGCCCCCACTCGGTCAGCAGGTGCAGCCGACCCGCCAGCCAGGGAATCGTCTCCGCCACCGCCTGCCGGATGGGACCGACGCCAAGTGAGCGCGCCTCGGCGTAGCTGCCCTTGCGGATGGAGTAGCCCACCTGCCAACGCTCGCCGTGATCGGTGGTCACGATGCAGTGCGGGCCCCCGAGGTGCAAGTCGATGCTGCCCCCGGGATCACCGTCTTGCCGGGGCAGCGAGAACCACAGCACGTCCTGCCCGGGCGAGAGGCGGCGCAGGGGCAGGCCTGCCAGGGCCCGCACCTTGGAAAAGCGGCCATCGGTGCCCACCATCAACGCCGCGCGCAACTCGTGGAGTTCGCCCCCCTGGCGGTAAACCACCCCTTCCACCTCTCCCCCCTTGCCCTCCAGCAAGCCCTCCACCCGCGCGCCCATCTCGATTCGCGCCCTGGGATAACGGGCCAGTTCTCCGGCCAGAAAGGTGAGAAACCGTGACTGCGCCATGACCGTGAGGTAGGGATAAGGCGTGCGGAGCCGGGAGAAGTCCGCGATGGTCTGGGCGCGGCCCGAGGAGATAAAGCGGGCCTGGTGCGCCCGCGTGTGTGCCAGCCGCAAAAGTGGCGCAGCGAGGCCGAGTTCGGCCATCAGTTCCATGATTGCGGGATGCAGGGTGTCGCCCCGGAAGTTGCGCTGGAAATCGCGGGCGGCTTCCAGCACCGTCACGCCGATGCCCTGCCGCGCCAGCAGGAGCGCCAGCACCATTCCGGCGGGGCCTCCACCCACGATGCATACGTCTCCTGGCCGCCTCGTCATCCTGGGGATTGTGGAGTTGAGGGGCGGGCGCAGGTTGTAGCAAATGCTGCGGGTGGGCGGCCCCGTGCCTTTACCTTCCCCTCAGCCTGTGCGGTCTGGCAAAGACTACGGTGGGACATGCCCCGCCCAGAATTCCCCATCGGTGGCCTCGCCGTGTCCGGCATTCGTCTGTACCAGCGCGCCGTCTCGCCCCGCAAGGGCTTTCGCTGCGCGCACGCGGCCCTTCACGGCGGCGAGTCGTGCTCGGCGGCAGTGGTGCGGATCATTCGGGAAGATGGGGTGCTGGGGGGAAGGCGGCGGATTGCCGCCCGCTTCGGGCAGTGCCGGGCCGCGCACGACGCCATCCACGGCGGCTCGCCCCTCGCCGCCGGGTCCAGCCTGGAGGCGAGGGGCGTGTGCTGCATCGGGCCGATTCCCATTCCCTTCCGGTGCGGATAGGCCGTTACGACTGACCCGGTACCTCCGGCTTCTCACCCCGGAAAACGTCCATGCCGGGCACCGCCTCCAGCCGCACCACCTGCCCCGTGCGCGCGCTCTCGTACAGCGCGTCCATGATGCGGTGGTCTTGCACACCCTCCTCGCCGGGGGTCCAGGGCCGCCTGCCTGAGCGGACGCAGCCCGCAAAATGGTCCAGCTCCAACCCGAACTGGTCCGCGTCCGGAAAGCTGGGCGTGAACTCACCCTCTTTGTCCGTCAGGGTCACTTTCAGGCCCTCGTAAGTAAAGGCGGGGTCCATCAGCGCCGTGCCCGCCTCGCCCAGCACGCGCAGGGTGGCGGTCTTGTGGATGCCGTAGCTCGTCAGGGCGTTGGCGATTACGCCGCCGGGAAAGCCGAGCATGAAGCTCAAAGACTCCTCCACTTCGCGGAAGCGTTCGTCATTTTCCGGCTGGTAAAGGGTGGCAAACGCCCACTCGGGCTCAGTGCCCAGCACGAAGCGGATGGTGTTCAGGCAGTAGATACCCACGTCCGGCAGCGGTCCGCCGCCCGCCAGGTCGCGCCTCAGCCGCCAGGCCTCCGGATCGTCCTCCACCTGACCGTGAATGGAATCCACGAGTTTGACTGGCCCGAGCTTGCCGCCCTGCACGGCGTCTCGTGCGGCCCAATGGGCCGGGGTGTACTGGCAACGGTAGGCAGTCATGAGGAGCACCCCGGCTTCCCGGCAGGCGTCTACCATCGCCTGCGCGTCGGAAGCGTTCACGCCCAAGGGCTTCTCGCACAGCACCTGCTTGCCCATGCGCGCCGCGCGCTCCACATATTCCCGGTGCAGGCGGTTGGGCAGCACGATGTAGACGGCTTCCACGTCTTCGCGTTCCGCGAGCTTCCCGAACTCCCCGTAGGGGTATACGTCCGCATCGGTAAGGCCATGGGCCGTGGCGAAGGCCCGGCCTTTTTCTACATCGCCCGTGACGAGGGCAGCGACGTAGGCGTGCTCGCTCGTACGGGCAGCGGGAATCAACTCGCTGCTGCTCAGTTCTCCGATGCCGACGATGGCGTACCCGACGCGGCGCGTCTCGGGTTCCGGCAGGGGCAGGTCCGGTTTCAGGGGCATGGCCGCACCGTACCCGGGAAACGTGGCGGGCGCTGTGGGAGAGGGTGAGGGGGCCTTTAGGTGCGTGGTCAGCCCTCAGCGATCAGCAAAGGCACCGTCTGCACCCAGTCATGCGGCCCCTGCGCCATATGGCCGATATACACCGCTGGCGCGGAGGCTGCAGCCTGGGATGAATGCCCGATCAACACCACCTGACCCTCCGTGAGCGCCGTCCCGAAGACCTTCCCTACCTCTGGCGCTGGGAACACGCCGAGGGGGACGCCGAGTGGAAGCGCTGGGACGCGCCGTACTTCCACGAGCGGGAAGCGCCCTCCACCGTCACGCTGAAAGAGTTCACGGCGAAGGCACTGGGCCAGTCCCCCTCGCCGAACAGCCGCATCATCGCCTTGAACGGCGAGTGCATCGGCAGCATCTCCCGGTGTGAGGAACATCCCCGGGGCGGTGGCTGGTGGGAAATCGGCGTCCTGATCCATGACCCGGCCTCCTGGGGCGGCGGTCTAGGCACGCGGGCGCTGGAGGTGTGGACCGACGCCACCTTCCGCGAAACGGAAGCGCACGTCGTGACGCTGACCACCTGGAGCGGCAACGTGCGGATGGTCCGCGCCGCCGAGCGCGCGGGCTACCGCGAGTGCGGGCGGGTGCCGCAAGCGCGGCTGTGGCGTGGACAACGCTGGGACAGCGTGCGCCTGTGCGCGCTGAAGCGGGAGTGGGAGGCGCGGCGGCAGGATCAGGCCAGCCGCCCGAACACGCCCGGGTAAACGCCCACCAGGCTGCCGTCATCCACCCCATTCTCGCCGCCCCAGTTCAGATCCTCGTCCCGGTAGCGGCGGGGGGCGAGGCGCTGTGGGACCGGACGGACGTTCAGCGTTGGCCCCCGATCCAGGCGGCGAGAATGGGGTGGCGCTCTCCCCCACCTCCAATTCCAGGCGCCGGATGGGCAGCGTGTTCGTAAAGGGCGTAACGCCTGAGCTCCGCCCACATCGACACAGCCCGTCAGGGCTGGCTGTGACTGACCCGCCCCGTCCGTGCAGTTTCCCTCTGTGTCCTGCCCTCAATGCGAAGAGCCAGCCTCTGGGATCCCTTCAACGCGGAGGAAGGGCAGAAGGGCCGCGCCCCTCCTCCAGCCCCTGGCCCAGGGGATCAGGCGCAGGTGTGCGGGGGTGGGCAACAGCGTTACCCTCTGTCCATGCCTCCGCTCCTGCGCCCCGCCACGCCCACGGACGCTGCCTTTGCCGCCCCCCTGATCCAGGCCACCGCCGGCCAGATCGGATACGCGCTGACAGGCGAGGGGGACGGCGGGGACGCGGCGCGGGTGATCGCCGCCTTTTTCAGGCAGCCGGACAACCGGCTCAGCTTTGGGCACACCCTGATCTTGGAAGAGGGCGGCAGTCCCGTGGGCCTGGCCGTCGCGTACCCTGGGAACGAGGCCAGGCGACTGGACGAGCCTTTCCGGGCGCGGTTGCGGGCGCTGGGTCTGCCGGACCGGATAGACCCGGAAGCCTCGCCCGGCGAGCTGTATCTGGACACGCTGGCGGTGGTGCCGAGCGCGCGGGACCGGGGACTGGGCGGCCTGCTGCTCGGCGCTTGCCTCGCCCACGCTGCTGCGCTCGGCCTGCCCCGGTTGGGCCTGCTGACGGTGCCGGGTGGAGCGGCAGAGCGGCTTTACCGGCGGCACGGCTTTGCCTCGGGGGGTGTACGCCAGGTGGCAGGCGAGGACTACGTTCACCTGGTCCGTCCGGTCTGAACGCCCCGAACAGGGCGCGCGGGCATGCGGTGCGTTGCCCCGCTTTCTGCCATGATGCGCCCCGTGGACGCTTCTTCCACCCCGCCGCCCCGCCACACCCGGAGTGCCCTCGGCGTCGTCCTGCGCGACCGCCGCCCGGACGATCTGCCCCTCCTGGCCCACTGGCTGACCGACGCCGGGGCCGAGTGGCGGCGCTGGGACGCCCCATATTTCCCAGCCCCGGTCACGAACCGCACGATGGAAACGTACGTCGCCCACATGGCCGCTCATCCTCCCGACGCCGACGAGCAGGTCATCGACGTGGACGGCGTATGCGTGGGGATGGTCAACCGCTCTCAGGAGGAGCCTGAAGGCGGCGGCTGGTGGGACCTGGGGATTCTGATCCTGGATCCGGCGTACTGGGGCGGGGGGGTGGGCACACAGGCGCTGGCCCTGTGGGTGGCCGACACCTTCGACTGGACTGACGCCCACGTGCTGACCGTGACGACCTGGAGCGGCAACGAACGGATGATTCGACTGGCCCGCCGCTTGGGCTTTCGGGAGTGCGGGCGGGTGCGCGAGGCCCGGGTGCTGGGCGGCCGGAGGTTCGATCAAGTGCGGCTGGACTTGCTGCGCGCCGAGTGGGAGGCGGGGCCGTGGTGAAGCGTCCCCGTAAGGCGGCTCCGGAAAAGCCGGTCAACCCTCCCGGCTTCCTGGCGACGCAGGACCTCAAGGAGCGCGGCTGGACAGCGGCAATGATCTCCACATTTCTGGGCCCACACGACGGCCAGCGCGAAAACGGACTGAAGATGGGCCGCCGCCGCCTGCCTCCGGTCAAGCTCTACCGGGAGGAGCGGGTGGAGGAGGCCGAGCGCGAGGAAGCCTTTCTGATCGCCCAGGCCCGCGCCGCCGATGCCCGTGAGCGGACCGAGCGGGCCCGCGAAACGCGGCGGATAAAACGGGCCGCCCTGCTGGAAGCGGCGGCAGCGAGCTACGCGCCGGTCGTCCACCCTGAGCCGCTGCGCAAAGGCGCGGTGAGGCTGGCGCGCGAGCCGTATCTGTCCGGCATGGAAAAGACGCTGACCCGGCTGGGGCGCGAGATCGGCGGCCTGAAGCCCGCTGAGGAAACGGCCCTCCGTGCCCTGTTGCTGCGCCGGTTACACCAGGCCCTCGCGTCGGTCTACCCGTGGTATCCGGCTCCCGTAGAGGAGGGGGCGGCCCGTCAGAAGAAACGGGGTGGGGACGCCCAGCCCAGTGACTGGCAGACCTGGGACTGGGACTGAGTGGACCTGGGCGGGGAACGCTCCCAGCACGAATCCCAAGAATGCGTTGCAACCTGTGGGCTTCACCTTGCTCCGGTGATTCCACGCCTCTGTGTCACCGTTTTTCCCGCTCGCTCCGCTCAGGTCAACCCGTTATTTTCCAACTGATTCACCGCACTCCTTGTCATGTCCCCCTGCTGTCAGACCAGAGACAGGCCCATCCGATTACCCTGTGGACCATGCTGGAGCCTGACTTCACTCCTTCTGCGGCTCCGCAGGCCGAGGCCGAACTTCGCCGGCTTCAGGCCCTCCGCCGCTACAACATTGTGGGGACCCCGCCGGAGGGGGCCTTTGACCGACTGGCTGGGCTCGCTGCCCGGCTCTTTCGCGCGCCCATTGCCCTGATTACCTTTATGGAAGAACATCGGCAGTGGTTTAAGGCGTGCGTGGGCACCACCCTGAGGGAAAATCAGCGTGAGCTGTCGTTCTGCACCTACACGGTGGCCCTCGGCGACGTGCTGGTGGTGCCGGACACCACCCAGGATTCGCGGTTCGCCCACAATCCGTTGGTGACTGGGCCGGCGCATCTGCGCTTCTATGCGGGCGCGCCGCTGCTGTCCGGGCATGGTGAGGTGATCGGTAGCCTGTGCATTATGGACACCGTGGTGCGCCCGGACCTGACGCCCGACGAGCGCCAGACCCTGACGGACCTGGCGACCAGCGTAATGAGTGAGCTCGACCTGCGTCAGACCCTGCTGGACCGCACCCACGAGGCCGCGCGGAAGGACGCCATCCTGAATTCAGCGTTGGACGCAGTCATCACCACCGACGAGCACCACCGGGTACTGGAGTGGAACCGCGCGGCCGAGCAGATGTTTGGGTACACCTGGGCCGAGGCCGTGGGGCAAGACCTGACGGCCCTGATCATTCCCGAGCACCTGCGGGAGCGGCACCGCGAGGGCATCCGCAACTTCATGGGCGAGGGCGAGGGGACGCCCATCGGCCGCCGGGTTGAGGTGCCCTCGCAGCGGCGGGGCGGCGAGCCGTTTCCGAGCGAACTGGCGATCACGCCCTTCACCTCGCACGGGGAGACGCTCTTTGCCCTGCATCTGCGCGACCTGAGTGAGCGTCACGCCCTGCGGGAAGCGCTGGATACCAGCCACAAATTGCTGCGGGCTGTCGTGGACACGGTGCCCGAGTCGATGTACGTCAAGGACCTGGAAGGCCGGTACATCATGATCAACGCGGCGGGAGCTGGGCTGATGGGCCGCCCCGTGAATGAGATCCTGGGCCAGGGCGACGCCGACCTCTTTCCCAGTCAGACGGCGCAGAGCAACCGGGCGCGCGACCGGCAGGTGCTGGCCAGCGGACAGCCCCTGAGCGATGAGGTGACGGACGTGCTGGCCGATGGGAGCTCCCGGACCTTCCTGGCCACCAAGAGCGCCTTCCGGGACGCCCAGGGGGAGGTCCAGGGACTCATCGGCACTGCGTTCGACATCACGGCGCGTAAGGCCATGGAAGCGCAGTTGCAGGCCCAGAACCAGCGCCTCGAAGAGCACGTGCAGGCCCGGACCCAGGAGCTGGAAGAGGCCCAGCTGGAGATTCTCGAACGTCTCGCCCGCGCCGCCGAGCACCGCGACGATGACACTGGCGAGCACATGCACCGGGTGGCGCGCATGGCCGCCGACCTCGCACGGCAACTCGCCCTGCCCGAGGAGGAAGCGGTGCTGATCGAGCGGGTCGCGCCGCTGCACGATGTGGGCAAGATCGGCTTGTCCGACGCCATCCTCCTCAAGCCCGGACGCCTGACGCCCGAGGAGTTCAGCGTGGTCAAGGCGCACACGACCATCGGCGCGAACATCCTCGCGCACGGCCGCTCGGAACTGATTCAGGCCGCTCAGGAGATCGCCATGACGCACCACGAGCGCTGGGACGGAAATGGCTATCCGCAGGGCCTGGCCGCGGAAGCCATTCCCCTGCGTGGACGCATCGTGGCGGTGGCCGACGTGTTCGACGCCCTGACCAGCGACCGTCCCTACAAAAAAGCCTGGAGCCGCGAGGACGCCCTCGGGGAGATCCGCGCCCAGGCAGGCCGCCAGTTCGACCCACGGATCGTGGAGGCGCTGGAGCGGTTGATGGATCCCTCCCGGCCCGTCGCCCTGACCACGCGCCTCCCGGAGGAGGGCGAGCCTTCTCGCCAGGTGGGGTAGAAGCGAGCGGCGGATCCAGAGGAAAGCCGCGTTGCCGCGCTCCCTTTCTCAGAGGAGACGCGGCAACGCGGTTGTCTTGCGGACCAGAGGCAGCGGGCTTGCGCGGCGCGCGGCCGCCTACTTCAGCAGGTCCAGCGCCTTTTTCAGGATGGCGTCGCCCTGTAGGTCCACCGCCGCCTCGCCCTGGCTGGCGCTGCGGCTGGGGCGCTTGACCTCGCCGGTGTAGGTGAACTTGCCGTCCTTGTCGGCCGTCACGGTCACGGGCTTGCCGTCCACCGTCAGGCTGATCTTGGCCCCCGGCTTCAGGCCGCCGCCCGTGAAGTTCAGAGGCGCGGTGTAACGGGTGTCGACGACCACCACATCGGGGGCAATGCCCTTCTTGTGAATCTGGCGGCCCAGGGGCGTAAGCCACTCGTTGGCCACGATGGCGACCTTGCCGCCGTCCACCGTGTCGATGGGAATCTGAGCCACGCCCTTGCCGAAGGTCTGCTCACCCACGATGGTGGCCCGCTTCTCGTCTTGCAGCGCTCCCGACACGACCTCGCTGGCGCTGGCGCTGTTCTTGTTGACCAGCACCATCAGCCTGCCGGTGTAGTCGCTGGCCGTCTTGGTGGCCTTGCCGTAGACCTCGGTCTTCTTGTTGCGGTCACGCAGGGTCACGATATTCCCCGTCCCCAGGAACTGGTCCGCCACGTCCACGCCCGCACTGAGCAGCCCGCCCCCGTTGTCGCGCAGGTCCAGGATCAGCTTGGACACGTTCTTCTTCTTCATGTCGGCCACGGCGGCGCGGAACTGCTCGGCGGCCTTCTCGTTGTAGAAGGTGTTCAGCGCGATGTACCCCACATTGCCGGGCAACATGGTCTCCTCGACGCTCACGATGGTAACCTTGCGCCGCTCCATCCTGACCGCGTAGGGCTTGCCATTGCGGCTAAACGTCACGCTGACGGTGGACCCTTCAGGACCGCGCACCAGGCGCACGATCTCGTCGAGCTTGCTCTGCAGCACCTCGGTGTCGGCGATCTTGACGAACACGTCGCCGATCTGTACGCCGGCGTTGGCCGCCGCGCCGCCCTTGAATACATTATCGACCTTGCCGCCCGTGCCGTCGGAGTTGGCGGCGGTGAGCTGCACACCGATGCCCCCGAACTCACCGTTCAGGTTCTGGGCGTCTACCGCGTTGTTGTCGGGTTCACTGTAGTAGGTGAATTCGTCGTTCAGGCTGCCGATGGCTCCGTTGATCGCGCCGCGCAGCAGCTTTTCCTGATCCACCGGGTAGAGGTAATACTGGTTCAGGTCTCCAATGACCTGCAAGAACGCTTGGCCCGTCTTGGACTTCAGCAGCTCGGCCTGCGAATACGCGCTGATCTGCGCGTATCCGACGGCGGTGGTGGCGGCGAGGGCACCCGCCACGAGCAAGGTACGGTTCCGGTTCACCCGGTCAGCATAGGGCGAACACGTGAAGGAGATTTGAAACGGAAGTGACGGAGAGGCGGCCGGCCTTCCGCAGACGAGAGCGGAAGGCTGAAGGCTTCCGGAGAGGGTGCTGGGCTATGCTGGGCCGCAAGCATGATCCACGCGTCTCCCTGGCCCTTTTCCGCCGCCCCCGCCCTGGGCAGCGTCGGCGGTGCCCCCCGATGATCACGTTCCGGCACGTGACGCTCGAATACCCCGTGACCCGCACCCTGGCCCTCGACGACCTGAGCCTGGAGGTTCAGAAGGGCGAGTTCGTGTACCTGGTTGGCCACTCAGGCGCGGGCAAGAGCAGCTTTATGAACCTGGTCCTCAAGCGCGCCCTGCCCTCACGCGGGGAGGTCCGGGTGGCGGGCGAGCCGCTGACGCGCTACAAGGGCCGCCGGACGGCCCTGCTGCGCCGGCGCATCGGCACGGTGTTTCAGGACAACCTGCTGCTCGAACACCTCAACGCCTACGACAACGTGGCCTTTACCCTGCGGGTGACCGGCGTGCCAGGCCGCGAGTGGCCGGGCCGCGTGAACACGGCGCTACGGACCGTGGGGCTGGAACACAAGAAGCTGGCCCTGCCCGTACAACTCTCCCAGGGCGAGCAGCAGCGCGTCGCCATCGCCCGGGCCATCGTTGCCGACCCACCCCTGCTGCTCGCCGACGAGCCCACCGGCAACCTCGACCCCGACCACAGCCGCGAGGTCCTGAAGGTCCTGCAAAACGTCAACCTGCGCGGAACCACCGTCGTCGTCGCCACCCACGCCCGCGACCTCGTGGAAACATTTCGCCACCGCACCCTGACCCTGCGCAAGGGACGCCTGGTCCGCGACGATCCGTATGGGGGGTACGCGCTGTGAGGGCGCCGCGCGCCTGGCAGAGTGCAGGGCGCAGAACGCAGAGCGTCAAAAGGCCTTCGGCCCTTTGCTCCACGCCATCTGTGCCCACCCGAGGCACGCCGTGACCTACCACTTTCGCCAAGCCCTGCTTTCCATGCGGGGCAACCTCACGGCCACCTTCGCCACCCTGACCACCATGACGCTGACGCTGCTGATGTTGGGCTCGGTGCTGCTGCTGACGCTGAACGTCAACCGCACGTTGGCGCAGATGGAGTCGCAGGTGGAGGTGGCGGCCTTCTTGGGTCCGGGAGCCGACGGGACGCTGCTGCTGCGGCGGGTGAGGGCGTTTCCGCAGGTCCGCTCGGCGAAGATCGTCACGAGTGCCCAGGCCCTCGACGAGATGACGCGGGACTACCCCTACGTGCGCGAGGCGGCGCAGCTCGCGGGCAACCCTTTTCCCGACACGCTGCGGATGCGGGTGGGCCGGGTGGAGGACTCGCGCACCGTGGCCGCCGCCGTGTCCACCCTGGCGGGCGTGGACGACGTGGAGTACGGAGCCGGATACGTGGACCAGACCGTGCGCACGCTGACGGCTGTGCGAGGCGCGGCCTACGCGCTGGTAGGGCTGCTGCTGCTGGGCACCCTGTTCAACATCCTCAACGCGGTGCGCGTCGCCATGTACGCGCGGCGCAGCGAGATCAGCGTGATGCGCCTCCTCGGGGCCACACGGGGCTTTATCCGCATGCCGCATGTGATCGAGGGTGTGCTGCTGGGGCTATCGGCCTCGGTGTTGGCCCTGGCGCTGCTCACACCGACGTACCTGGAACTGTCATCGCGGGTGCGGCTGTTCGCGCCGGTCTTTCCGGTGGTGCGGGACTTGCAAAGCCTTGTGCCCATCCTGGGCGGTGTCGGTCTGCTGGGCGTCTTGATGGGGCTGATCGGCAGCCTGTTCGCCTCGCGCCGCTACCTGCGGGAGCTGGAGTGATCCAGCCTGGAGTGACCCTGCGACGCAAGCTACTGCTCTCGGCGGCCCTGCTGACCGGAACGGGTGAAGGCTGGGCGCAAATTCCGGCGGCATCCACGGCCCAGAAGGCGCCGCAAAAGGCCGCTGCGTCAAACGGCGGACCGCTGACCAGCGCCCGCCTGAAGGCCCTGCAACGCCAGCTTCAGGAGCAGCGGCAGCAGGTCCGGCAGCAGCGGCAGGACCTCGAACGCCTGCAGAAGAACATCAAGAATCTTTCCAGTCAGCAGCGGCAGACGCTGGCGCGGCTCAACACGCTGTCCACCTCCGTCGCAGACCTGGAAAACGAGACGGCGACCCTGGCCGAGCGGGTGCAGCTCGCTCAAGCGCAACTGGAGGGCACCTCCGCCCAGCGGCGGGTCACGCAGGTGCGGGTCAACCGGCTGCAGGGTGACCTGCGGCAACTCCTGAGCGCCCTGTACCGCGAGCGCAGCGGGCGTTACCTGCAGCTGCTGTCTCAGTCGCGCAGCCTGTCGGACCTCCTGATTCGCCTGAAGTACGTCAACCGCGCCGGGCAGTACAACGTGGAGGTCACGCGGACCCTACGGAGCGAGGTGCAGACGCTGACCCGGCAGCGCACCCAGCAGGCGCAGGAAACGGCCAATCTGGAAGCGCTGCAACGCGAGCGACTGGACAAACTGACAGAGTTGCGCGACCGCCGCGCCGAGCAGACGCGGCTGCTGTCCGGGCTCAGACGCAGTGAGCAGGGCCAGCGCGTCCTCGCAGCGCAGAACCAGGCGCAGCAGGCGCTGACTGCGCGGACCATCAGTGGGCTGGTGGGCGCGGCGGTGCAGGAGCGCGCCCAGCTGGAAGAAGAACGCCGCCGCCGCCTGGAAGAGGAGCGCCGCCGCCGCGAGGCCGAACTGCGGCGCATCCGCGAGGCCCAGGAACGGGCGCGGCAGGAAGCGCTGCGTCAGGCGCGCGTCCGTGCGGAGCAGGAACGCCAGGCCCGCATCCGAGCGGAACAAGCGCGCATCCAGGCCGAGCGCGAGCGGCGGGCCCAGCTGGAACGGGAGCGCCGGGCGCGCGCCCTCGCCGAAGCCCAGGCGCGCGAGGCGGCGTTGCGTCAGGCGCAGGCACAGGCCGCGCGAGAACAGGCTGCGCGTGAGCGCGAACAGGCCGAGCGGGACGCCGCCCTCGCCGCCCAGCAGCGGCGCGCAGCCCAACTCCAGCAGGAGCGTGAAGCCCTGGCCCAGCGCGAGGCCCAGGTGCAGCAGGCCCAGGAACAGACGGTCAGGGAACTGGCCCCCCTGCCCGCCTCCAGCGGTCCGCTGGCCTTTCCCCTGCCAGGGGGCCGCATCACCCAGCCTTACGGCGAGGGCGGCGCGCAGTGGATCGTGGTGGAGGGTGGAGACGGCGCGCAGGCGGTGGCGGCGCTCGCGGGCAACGTGATCGCCACCACCAACTACGCCAGCCTGGGCTGGGTGGTGCTCGTGGACCACGGCCCCGCGGTAACGGCCTACTTCGGCCTCGCAGACACGCGGGTAGGCGTGGGGGACCGGGTGGACCAGGGCGCGCCGCTGGGGACGGTGGGGGGCAGCCCCATCTTCGGCCCCGGCC
Organism: Deinococcus hopiensis KR-140; assembly: GCF_900176165.1. Taxonomy (NCBI): domain Bacteria; kingdom Thermotogati; phylum Deinococcota; class Deinococci; order Deinococcales; family Deinococcaceae; genus Deinococcus; species Deinococcus hopiensis. The sequence continues at coordinate 1,143,804 of NZ_FWWU01000009.1, read as the reverse complement.
GGATGGCCTTCCAGCTCAACGAGGTGAGTGGCGGCTCGCGTCAACCCGTCGCACCGCCCTTTTGAAGGGCCCTTGCCCCTTGCCCCACTCCTCTGATACTCTCCTTCGGTGCGCTTCGGTTGGCTGCTGCGGGCGCATGACCCCGCCACCTAAGCGGGAGCCCCACCCTCAACATTCCCACCCGAGGTTTTTCAATCATGGTTAAGATTCGCCTGTCCCGTTACGGTTCCACCCACAACCCCCACTACCGCATCGTGGTCGCCGATGCCCGCCGCCCCCGCGACGGTGGCTACATCGAGAACCTGGGGCACTACGACCCCCGCAAGACCACCGAGAACTACCTGAAGGTCGACACCGAGCGTGCCGCCCACTGGATCGCCCAGGGCGCCCAGCCCACGGGCACCGCACGCCGCCTGCTGAAGTCGCAGGGCGTTAAGGTCGCTTAAGCAGCGCCGAATTTGAGAAAGAGGCTCCCCGCGGGGAGCCTCTTTCCTGTTTTGCGGTTCCGGGCCTTCTCCTGAGAAAGGGCTGATGGCTTCCGCCCACGGGGCTTGCTCCTCCCAACCTTGGGGCAGCACGCGCTCGCTGAGGCGAATGGCGCGCCCCAAGCAGCCGGGCACCGGTTCCAACTCGCCTGTCTGGAGAGCAGCAACCGGCCGTATTGCAGCGGCTGTCTCCAGACGGTGGGCCGCCCCGCAGCCAGCTGACCCGTGCCCAGCGCACCGGGAGGTGGCTGTACGAACTGGCGGAATTCCTGACCGTCCCGGTCACGCTGGTGGGCACCGTCGTTGTGGGCACTGGAGACGCGCTGCCCCTCTGGTTGCCGGTCTCCCTGCGCGGTCATGGTCCTCGCGGGTCTGCTGGAGCTGATCCTCAAGCCCTAAGCCAGGGGCACGGCCGCTGATCGCCGCGTGTACGATGGTGACTTTCTCGCCGCTTCCCGGCCCCAGAGCGGCCGGCGGGCAGAACGCCACTTCCCTTTCCACGGACCCTCTACAATGCCCGCCATGAAGACCGATCCGGTGGAACTGACGCTGTTTCTGGCGCAGAACGTGGTGGACCAGCCCGCGCTCGTGCGCGCCTCCAGGCGGGGGCCCACGGTGATCGTCCGGGTGGGGCCGGGCGAGGAAGGCCGCTTCATCGGACGGCAGGGGCGCGTGATTCAGGCGATCCGGATTTTGGTCCGCGCGGCCAGTGACCCCCGCGAACGCGTGAACGTAGACCTCGACGCGCCGCGCAAGGGATGAGCGTCCCCGAGAACACCACCCGCCTGGGGCACCTGCTGGGGCCGCACGGCGTACAGGGCGGCGTGAAGGTGTACGTGCTGGGCGATTCCGAACAGGTCCTCGCGCTGAAGCGCGTCTGGGTGGAGAACAGGGGCTGGCTGAAGGTGCGCCGCAGCGAACCCCTCGCGCCCGGCGTGGTGCTGCACCTGACCGGCGTCATCACCCGCGAGGGGGCCGAGGCACTTCGGGGCGCGCAGCTCTACGCCGCAGACGCGGACCTGCCCCCTCTGGAAGAAGGCAGCTACTACTACCACGAGCTGCGCGGCCTGCCCGTCTTCGACGCGGGCAGCACCCGGCTTGGTGAGGTCACAGACGTGCTCGACATGGGCCACCAGGATGTACTCGCCGTCACCTACGCGGGCGGCGAAGGCTTCTTGCCCCTGCAAGCCCCCTATGTGGTTATCCGCGCAGGAGAAGGGGGACGCCCAGCCGCCGTGGACCTGACGGAAGACGCTCCGGCAGGGTTGCTGGAGGCAGACGGGGAGGACGAGTGAGCGGCGGAATGCCACCAGAGAATGGCCGGCGGCCAACTGCGTTCTGGCCCTCTGCCCTCTGCCCTTTGCCCTCTCCTGGGCGGCGCGGCAAGTCTGCCGCACCAGAGGCGGGATGCTGACTTTTTCCCTTCTCACCCTCTTTCCCGAGCTGCTGGCCCCCTTCACCTCCGAGGCCATCGTGGGCAAGGCGCGGGCGCGGGGGCTGGTGGACGTGCGGCTGGTCAACATGCGCGACTTTGCGGAGAACAAGCACGCGAAGGTGGACGACACGCCCTACGGCGGCGGCGCGGGTATGGTTATCCGGGTAGACGTGGCCGAGCGGGCGCTGGGGAGCCTTCCCTCCGCGGATGAGGTGATTCTGCTCACGCCGGCGGGCGAGCCCTTCACGCAGCGGGTGGCGGAGGAACTGAGCGCAAAGACCCACCTCGCCCTGCTATGCGGGCGTTACGAGGGCTTCGACGCACGGGTGGAGGGCCTGGTCACGCGCGAGTTGAGCCTCGGGGACTTCGTGATGATGGGCGGCGAGGCGGCAGCGGCCTGCGTGCTCGAGGCGGTGACCCGCCTCGTGCCGGGCGTGCTGGGCGACGAGGAGTCGCACCGAACGGACTCCTTTTCCAGCGGCCTGCTGGACTATCCCGAATACACCCGCCCGACCGAGTGGCGCGGCGAGGGCGTCCCCGAGGTCCTGAAGGGCGGCAACCACGCGGCCATCGCCCGCTGGCGGCGCGAGCAGGCCCTGGCGCGGACCCTGGCCCGGCGACCCGATTTGCTGCCGGGAGCAGGCCTGACACCGCAAGACAGCGCCCACCTGCTGACGCTGGGGGTCACCTCCGGGGAGCTTGAGGCGTGGGGCGCGCCGCCTCCACCCGCGCCGAAAAAGAAGCGGCGGCGAAAAGCGGACCCCGCTTCGGCGGAGCCTGATGTAAACGTGTGAAGTCAGACCATTGATGTGTGAAAAATGCTGTCCTGACCGGGTTTTTGTATGCCTTGCCCCGGTATGAGAGCCCGGGAGGGCGCACCATAACATCCGATATGCGCGTGCCGCTGTTTCCCCTTCCCAACGTGGTGCTGTTTCCCGGACAGGTCCTGCCCCTGTACGTGTTCGAGCCACGCTACCGGGAACTGCTGTCGCGGGTACAGCAGAGCGGCGAGCCTTTCGGCATCGTTCGCATCCTGGCGTCACGTCACGCCTCGCCCCTGCCCTTTCACGCGCGGGTGTCGCGCGTGGGCACGCTGGCAGACCTCCGCGAAGTGGAAGCCCATGAGGACGGAACCAGCAGCATCAAGGTGGTGGGCGGCGAGCGTTTCCGGGTGCAGAGCTTTGATCTGGGTCACAGCTACCTTAGCGCCGAGGTGAGCCTGTGGCCGCTGGAGTCCCCTCCTCTCGCCACGTCCACCCTCCCCGAGGACAACTGTGCCCGCCGCCTGCTGTCGGGCCTGCTCCGCGCCCGTCCGGACGACTCCCGCGACATCCGCCAGTACGCCCCCACAGACCCCCTGCTCCTGGCCAGCTTCGCCGCTGCCCTGCTGCCCCTCGGGGCAGATCAGCGCGAGGAGGCCCTGGAGGCCCCCACCCTGCTGGAGCGGCTGAACACGCTGATGGGGTTCTTGCCGGGGGAGGTGTGGGAGCTGAACTAGCGGCCGGCCGCCAGGCGCTGAAAGCTGAGCATGCCCAGAGCATTCGTCAAAAAGAGGACGTCTTTTTAACCGAGCAGAGCGAACTTGAAGGCGCATTGGGGAGAAGGGCGCCGTGAGGGCTGCCCTTCTCCCCAATGCGCTAGAACACCACCGTCTTGTTCCCCTCCACGAGCACCCGGTCCTCCACGTGGGCCTTCACCGCGCGGGCGAGCACCTGGCGCTCCACGTCCCGCCCCAGGCGCATCAGGGTGTCGGGGGTTTCGCGGTGGGTGACGGGCACCACGTCCTGGGCGATGATCGGCCCGGCGTCGAGCTCTTCGGTGACGTAGTGGCTCGTCGCGCCGATGAGTTTGACGCCACGCTTAAAGGCCGCGCGGTACGGATTGGCCCCAACGAAGGCGGGCAGGAACGAGTGGTGGATGTTGATCACGGGCCTGCCGAACGAGGCCAGGAAGTCGCCGCTCAGAATCTGCATGTAGCGGGCGAGCACGGCGAAGTCGGCCCCGGCCTCCCGCATCAGGCGCACCTGCTCGGCCTCGGCCTCGGCCTTGTTCTCCTTCGTCACGGGCACGACGTGGAAGGGAATGCCAAACATCTCCGCGTCGCGGCGCAGGTCCTCGTGGTTGCTGATCACCAGCGGGATCTCGGCGTTCAGCTCGCCCCGGCGCTTGCGCCACAGCAGGTCCAGGAAGCAGTGATCGTACTTGCTCACCAGCACGGCCATTCGCTTGGGTTCTGCCGTATAGCCCAGCCGCCAGTTCATCCCGAAGGGCTCGGCCACCACCGACGCGAAGGCCCGCTCGAAGGGCTCGCGGGCAAGGTCCAGGCCATCGAGGTGGAACTCCATTCGCATAAAGAACGTGCCGCCCGACGGGTCCGTGGAGTGCTGGTCCGAATGCAGGATGTTCGCGCCATGGCTGTGCAGAAACTGCGAGACGGCGGCCACGATGCCCTTACGGTCCGGGCAGGAGATGGTCAGCACGGCGGTGTTGTGCGGATCGAGCTTGGGGAGTTCGGGTTTGAAAGCGGAGGCCGTCATCTCCGGGCAGGATAGCCGCTGTATAGGGTGCTACGCTCGGGCGCATGCAGACGACCCCAGAAGGCGTGCCCACCGGGACGCTGACCTACGATCCCGTACCCCACGCGGCCCTGCTGGCCGATTACTGCCTCTCGGCAGGTGAGGGCGATCGCCTGCTCGTGGCGGGAGGAACGGGAGCCCTCCCCCTTGTGCGCGAGGTGACGCGGGCCTTCCTGCGCCGAGGAGCGCGGCCCGTGGTGCGGCTGGAGTATCCGGGGCAAGACGAGGACTGGGCCGCCCTCGCCTCCGGCGCGGTGCTCGACCAGACGCATGCGGCAGACCTCGTGGACGCGGAAGCGTTGGACGGCAGCCTGCGGATTCTGACGCCCGAACCGGACCCCAGAGGGGACGCCGCCCGCCGCGCACGACTGACTGCCGCCCGCGCGCCCCTCGCCACCCTGCGCGCCCGCAAGAAGTGGAGCCTGACCCTCTTTCCCACCGCGCACGCCGCCGCACAGGCGGGGATGACCGAAGCGGAGTTCGGCGCGTTTGTGATGCGCGCGATGTTTCTGGACCGCCCAGATCCCGTGGCTGCCTGGGGCGAGGTGCGGACGATGCAGGCGGAGCTGATCAAACGCCTCACCCGCGCGGACGTGGTGCGGATCGAAGCCCCCGGCACAGACCTGACCCTGCGCGTGGGCGGACGGACCTGGGCCAACAGCGACGGCAGGCGCAACATGCCCAGCGGTGAGGTCTTTACTGGGCCGGTTGAGCACAGCGCCGAAGGCGTTGTCACGTTCACCGTCCCCGCGAGCTACGCCGGGCAGATGGTGCGCGGCGCGCGGTTGGTCTTCCGGACAGGCGAGGTGGTGGAGGCGAGCGCCGAGGAAGGCGAAGAAGTTTTGCGCGCCGCCCTTGCCACCGACCCCGGCGCTCGCCGGCTGGGTGAGCTGGGCATTGGGACCAATTCCGGCATTCAGGCGCCCACCGGCAACATCCTGTTCGACGAGAAGATCGGCGGCACCGTTCACCTCGCGCTCGGCCGCTCGTACCCGGAGACAGGTGGTGTGAACGCGAGCGCGATTCACTGGGACCTCATCACCGACTTGCGGCGCGGCGGACGCCTCAGCCTGGACGGCGAGGTGATGCAGGAGGGCGGCGTGTTCCGGCGGTAAGGCGGTGGGTCCCGGGACTGCTGACCGGGGTGGGCCTGCGCGTGGTGCTTACGCCCGCGTTGTTCTCCGGTCACCTCGCCCGGCGGCGTGGATGGACGCCCCGGGGCGTTCGGATGACGTTCTGGACGGGACAGGGGTTGTTTGTGCCTGCGCAGGCAGATGAGGGGGACCGCTGATGAAACGCCTCATCACCGGCATGTCCGGCACCGGCAAGACCTCCGTCACCGAGCAGCTGGCCCGGCGCGGCTTCACGGCCATCGCACCGACACCGACGAGTGGGGTGCGTGGGCCACACACCCCGGCGGGAGCACACCCGACTGGGTCTGGCGCGAGGACCGCAGCCGGCAACTGCTCACCGCCCCACGCGCCGCGTCCCTCGTTCTGTCCGGCTGCAAGACCAACCAAGGGCAGTTTTACGGCCTGCTGGACGCAGTGGTGCTGCTCAGCGCTCCCGTACCCGTGATATTGGAGCGACTCGCCGCGCGCACCAACAACCCGTAAAGAGTGCCGGGGACCAGGCACGAATTCTGGAGCACGTCAAATTCGTCCAGCCCCTGCTGCGGCAACGGGCCACGCTCGAGCTGGACACGTCCACCCTCACGGTGGCGAGGTGGCGGACCATCTGGTTTCGCTGACGGCTGACCGCTGGCCGCCTACCCGATGACCTTCTTCACCGTGCCGCGCCAGTCGGGCGGATACATCACCGCGAACTGGCCCTGGTGATCGGCCCATACGCGCAGAAAGTCGGCGTAGCCCATCCGCACGTAGCCCAGCAACGGGTCCATCAGGTAAACCTGCTGCGCGGCGTCGTCGTAGCCCGCCACAACGCGCCAGTGGGGAATGACCTGGGTGGTGGTGATGTGCGACTGCAGCGCGATCAGGGGCAGGCGGTTGCGAATGGCTGCCCGGACCGTATTCAGCGTGCCTCCGCGAAAGAGCCGAGCTTCCATACCCACCTGGGGCGCAAAGTCCACGATGGCCTGCGCCGTCATGTACGAGCGCTCGGTGGGACGGGTCAGGCGGCTCACGTCCTCCATCGCCATGTCCACGCCGAAATACGCCAGCACCTCGGTGAGGCTCGCCGGACCACAGGCGTTGTAGGTCTGCCGCACCAGGGGCATGCCCGAGAGCACATAGCCTGTGGGCCCAGACGACGCTTTGGGTGCCGTCGCCGCGGCCTGGGCAAGCAGTGCAGTTAGGAGCAGCGGAAGGAGGAAGCGCACGGCCCCAGCATGACGGGGCGGATGAAGATGAAGGGTGAGTTAAGCACTAGACCCATACGGATATGGTCCGCCGCGTTTTCGGCCCGGAAAAGCGCCGGCTTGCGGACTCCACGCGCGGAACCCGCTTTTTCCCAGGGGCTGCGCGCTTTCCCAGTTCGCCTGGATTGAATCACTTCGAAGACGATCAGGTGAGGAGCCCGCATCAGGAGAACACCGTTTCGCGTTCCTCCGCCCCCTCCTCCAATGGAGCGAACAGCACGTTGAGGTCTCCAGTGGTGAGCTGCGTGGCGCTCGTCAGGCCGCCGTCGAGCACGCCCTGGGCCAGCGCGGCCTTACGTGCTTGCAGGTCCAAGATGCGCTCCTCCACGCTGCCCGCCGCAATCAACTTGTAGACAAAGACGGGCTTGTCCTGCCCGATGCGGTAGGCGCGGTCAGTGGCCTGGTTCTCAGCGGCGGGGTTCCACCAGGGATCCAGGTGGATGACCGTATCGGCGGCCGTGAGGTTCAGACCCACACCCCCGGCCTTGAGGCTGATGAGAAACACGTGGGCCTCACCGTCCTGAAAGCGGGCAATCGGACCCGCGCGGTCCTTCGTCTGCCCGGTCAGCTTGGCGTAGGGAATGCCGAGTTCCGTCAGCGGCGCCTCCAGCATCCCGAGCAGGGTGGCAAACTGCGAGAAGATCAGGATGCGGCGGCCTTCCTCCACCATCTGCGGGAGGTTGGCCATCAACCACTCCAGCTTGGCGCTGCCCTCCACCTTGCGGGCGGCTTCCAGCTTGACGAGGCGTGGATCTGTCGCCGCTTGACGCAGTTTGAGGAGGGCGTCGAGGATGGCGATGGAGGACCGGGCCAGCCCCCGCGCGTCAAGTTCCTCGCGCACCCGCTCCAGCATGGTTACGCGCACCGTCTCGTACAAGTCGCGCTGATCGCCGTCCAGGGTGACGCGTACCGGGATCTCGGTCTTGGGGGGCAGCTCCGTCGCCACGTCGCGCTTCTCGCGGCGCAGGATAAAGGGCTTGACCCGGGCGGCGAGGGCCACCTGCCGCGCGCGGTCCCCCTGTTTCTCGATGGGCGTGCGGTAGAGCTCGCGGAAGGTCTTCTCGTCGTGCAGCAGGCCCGGCGTCAGGAAGTTGAACTGCGACCACAGCTCCCCGAGGTGGTTTTCCAGCGGTGTGCCCGTCAGCGCGAGGCGGTGGCGGGCCTTAAGGGCGCCTGCCGCTTTGGCCGCCGCACTCTTGGCGTTCTTGATGTTCTGCGCCTCATCCAGCACAAGCAGATGAAACTCGTGCTCCCGCAGGGTGTCCACGTCCCTCGGCAGCAGCGGGTAGGTGCTGAGCACGACGTCATGCTCTGGGATGCGCCCGAACTCAGCCTTTCGCCCGGAGCCGTGCAGGGTCAGCACCTTCAGGCCCGGAGCGAAACGCTTCGCCTCGGCGCGCCAGTTGCCGAGCACGCTGGTGGGTGCGATCACCAGGGCCGGACGGTCCAGGCGTCCGGCCTCCTTCTCGAGTTGGAGGTGGGCAAGCGTTTGCAGCGTCTTGCCTAAGCCCATATCGTCTGCCAGTATTCCCCCCAGAGCGTACTCGCGCAGGAATTGGAGCCACGACAACCCCTGGCGCTGGTAGGGCCGCAGCTCGACTTTGAGGCCAGCGGGCGGCTCCACCTCCTGAATGCCCCGGAAAGTGCGCAGGCGTTGCCCGAGGTCCAGCAGGCGGTCTGCGCCCAGCCAGCGGGCCTGGAGGGCTTCTTCCAGCGCGGCGAGGCGGGCGGCGTCCAGCACGGGCAGGCGCAGCGGTCCCGCGGGCAACTCGCGCAGGTGCAGCTCCACGAGCACGGAGAGAATGGCCCGGACCCGTCCGGCAGGCAGGGGCAGGCGGCGGCCGTCGGGGAGCCGGGCCAGAATCACGTCGAAGTCGCCCAGGGCGGCGAGCGCCTCGGGCGTAAAGAGTTCCGGGCGCTCGGCGATCAGCGACACCAGGATGGGGATGAGGCTGATGCGCTCACCGCCCACCAGCACGCCAAGTTCAAGGGTAAACCAGCCACCCTGCTCCTCGGTTTCGCCGTACCAGTCGTCCACCTCGGCGAAGCGGTAGGGAAAGCTGGGGTCCACCACCACGCGGAAGCCCTTGGCCTCCAGGCGCGGCGCGTCCAACGTCAGGAAAGTCTGCCAGAGCGCCTCATCCGCATAGGCGAACAGGGCGCTCGACTGCGGATGACGCACCTGCTCGCCCCGCGCGTACAGGTTGGGCAAGCGCTTGAGGCCCGTGCGCGTGACCTGCCCCGCCGCCTTTTTCTCGGCGGCGGCGTCACGGGCAGCGAGGTGCAGCACCCCGCCCTCGTAGCTCTGACGTTCGATCTCCAGCGGTTTGCCACCATACAGGTGGGCCAGGTGCGCCACACCCACCTTCTCCTCCGCCGTACTCCAGCGCCCGCCTCGGCGGCGGCTGACCTCCACCGTCTCCTCGCGCAGGGTCAGGACCGGCTGGTACTTCAATGCCTCCCGCCGGGTTGGAATGGGCGCGGGGGTGGGCACATCCAGCCCGGGAAAACTCTCGCGCAGGGCCTTGGCAAAGCTGGCGGCCTGGGCGGGGGGTACGGCGGGCACGCTCAGGAAGGCCGTCTCCAGCGCAGCGGGCAGGGGTGACGTGACGTGGCCCATCCCTCCCGTTGCCTCGTTCACGTACCAGCGCGGCGAGATGGGCAGCACGCGCACGTTCTCCGGCAGCCGCAGGGCCGGGCGCTGCACCCCGCCCACGTCCATCTGCCAGGCCAGTTCGGCGGGAAGGTCCTCACCCTTCGTCGCCGGCGCGCCCAATCCACGCCAGTACAGCCGCCCCGTCTCCAGCAGCCGCGTCAGCAGCATATCGGTGAGGGGATGGTTGCCCAGAAACCACGCCTCCTCGCCGCCCATCGCGCCGCTCTCACCGCCGAGGGCGAGGAGGTGCAGCACCTCGCGGTCCGGGAGGGCAAAGCGTGGCAGGTGGCCCTCGCCCTCGCCGTGCGTCCAGCGCATGGCGTGGGGGATGGGAAAGACGTTCCCCGGCTCCAACCCTCCGCGTTCGCGGTTGGCGCGGCGCACCTTCAACGTCAGCGTTTCCCGGGACGAGCGGGGCCGCACCGCGAGTTCGAGGTCAAAGCGCAGCGTCTGACGTTCTGTGGCCCTGGCCCCTCCCCCGGCCAGGGGCGTGACCTGCGCCAGCCACGTCCGCAGCGGACTGGCCAGCGGGGGCAGGGCGGGGTTGTCCAGCTCTGCTTCAGGAACGGGCGGAGGCGCCGGCTCTTCCCCACCGCGCAGCTCCTCGCGCTCCAGCGCCGACTCCAGCCCGGGGCTGAGCAGCGCCCGCACGAGGTGTGGACAGTGCTTGCGCCCACACCCGCACTCTCCGCCCCGGTAGATGCCGTCTTGCCTGAGTTGAAAGGTCTGGCGGTAGATGCGCCCACCGTCTTTGACCTGGGACGAACCGACATAGCCGTGGGGCGTGCGGTTCACGACCACGTTGCTCACGCTGCGCGGCGCAATGCGCAGCGCCGCGCTCACGGTGGGCATGGAGAAGAAGGCGGGCGGGACGCGGTTGAGGTTCACCCTTACACCCGCGTCAGGTCTTTCGGCAGCGGCAGAAACTCGATCTCGGGGTGCTGCTCGGCGGTGTAGTCGAGGTCGTACTTGCTTCTGAACAGCATCACCGGGCGGCCCTGATCGTCCTCGACGTGGCGGGCAAAACGGGCAACGTTGCTGGGATCACCGGCCAGCCAGCGCACAAGCTGGTAGCTGGTCACGTGCATCTCCACCTCCACCCCGTACTCTTCCGAGAGCCGCGCCTGGAACACCTCGAACTGGAGCGGCCCTACCGCGCCCAGGTAGGGATCCCGCGCTCCGTCTGTGGGGTAAAAGACCTGCACCACGCCTTCCTCGGCGAGCTGCGTCAGGCCCTTCATAAACGCCTTGCGCTTGCCCACGTCCTTCAGCGAGATGGTGGCGAAGGTTTCCGGCGTGAAGCGGGGGAACGACGGCAGCAGCACCTTGCCGTCCACGCTCACCACGTCGCCGATCTGAAACACGCCCGGGTTGACGAGGCCCACGATGTCGCCGGGGTACGCTTCCTCCACCTTCTCGCGGTCCTGCGCGAAGAGGGTATGGGCCTGCGAGAGCCGCAGCTTACGCCCTGTGCGGGTGTGCGTCACGTCCATGCCACGCTCGAAGTGCCCGCTCATCACGCGCATATAGGCGGTGCGGTCCCGGTGGGCCCGGCTCATGTTGGCCTGGAGCTTGAAGATGAAGCCCGCGAAGGGTGCGTCGGGGGTTCGCTCGCCGAGGTTGGTTGCCACGGGGCCGGGCGGCGGCGCAAGGTCCACGAAATTGCGCAGAAAGTGCTCCACGCCGAAGTTGTTCATGGCCGAGCCGAAAAACACCGGGGTCAGCTCGCCGGTCAGGAACGCAGCCGCGTCGAACTCGGGCATCGCGCCCTGGATCAGTTCCACGTCCTCGCGCAGCTTGGCGGCGAGGTCTGCGCCCACCAGCGCGTCGAGCTGAGGGTCCGCCAGCCCCGCCGTCTGCACGGGCGCGCGGTGTTTGCCGCCGGAGGTGCGCTCGAACACAAGGACCTGTCCGGTCTGGAGGTCATACACGCCCTTGAAATCCGGGCCGTCCCCGATGGGCCAGGTCAGCGGCACGGCGGTGATCTTGAGGGTGCCCTCAACCTGCGAGAGAAGATCGAAGGGGTCCAGCGCCGGGCGGTCCATCTTGTTCACGAAGGTGAGGATGGGGATTTGGCGGTTGCGGCACACGGCGAACAGCTTTTCGGTCTGCGCCTGCACGCCGCGCGCCGCGTCAAGCACCATCAGGGCCGAGTCGGCCGCGGTCAGGGTCCGGTAGGTGTCTTCGCTGAAGTCCTGGTGCCCGGGGGTGTCGAGCAGGTTGACGTGTCGCCCCGAATATTCGAAGGTCAGCGCCGAGCTGGAGATAGAGATGCCGCGCTGCTGCTCAATGCTCATCCAGTCAGATTTGGTGTGTGAGCGGCCTTCCTTGGCCGTCACGCTGCCCGCTTCCTGAATCGCGCCGCCGTAGAGCAGCAGCTTTTCGGTGATGGTGGTCTTGCCCGCGTCGGGGTGGGAGATGATGGCAAACGTCCGGCGGCGGGCAATTTCTTCGGGAAGGGCCGTGGGGATGGTCATGGGAAAGCTCCTGCGGGCATAGTGTGGGCCCGGACTCGGTCAAACGTGTGGACAGCACTGGCAAGCACCTGCGACTCGCGCGCTACGGGGGCGTGAGGAGGAGCGTCATCCGGCCATGATACCGCGTACCGGGCGCGGAGTCGCAGCCCGGCGCCAGAAAGTCTTCTGCTCTCCCACCCCCGCATCTTCTGGCGAATGCGCCTGCCCAGTGGGAGCTCTACGCTGCGGCGATGTCCGCACCCCGCGTTGGTTCCCGACGGTCCTCGCCACCACGGCCGCTTCTCGGGCCTTTCTCGGCTCCAGCCTTGCGGTGGTGCGGCGCTGGCAGACGTGAAAAACGCGAGCGACGTGATCACCGTCACCGGCAGTGCCGAGCGCAGCGTCACCTCCGATTTGGCGGTGCGGACCTCTACCGTCCGCAGCCGTGAGCGAGGGCAACTTGCAAGACGGCTACCGCGCCTTCCGGGCGGCCCTGCCCGCCACCGAAGCGTTCCCGCGGGGGCAGAAGTTCAGCGTGGGCGAGTGGCGTCGCACTCCGGTAAACGCGGGACCCGAGAATTCCACGCTGACCGAGGACGTGAACGGTGAGAACGCGGAGGTGCCGCGCGCGCGCCCGCTACGCGGTCAGGCAGTCCTACCGCCTGCAACCGAACGACATTCCCAGCTGCAGGGCGCGGCCACGTTGGCCTCCGTGGAGGCGAGCCAGGGCGGCCCGCGCTGCGCTCAGGTCGGCACTGCCCTGATGCCCGCACGCGGCACACCGAAAGCGCGACCGGCTGGCCCGGTTCTCCCAGGCGGTGCGCCCGCAGCCGCTGCACCGCCGATCCGGTGTGCGGATCATCCGGTTCCGTCCCCTCCTCTTCGGCGGTTTCACGCCTCTCCGTATACAGACTCCGATTGAACCGCTTCGCAAACGGTTCAATCCAAGCAGAGCGGGCAGGAGAGAAACCGGTTCTGGGCGTGGAGGAAAGCGCACCGGCGGTCTTGCGGTTTGTCAACGAAACACCCAGAACCCGTATTATCGGCCGCCACAGCAAAGGCGCTTTGGCTTCCGCTGGCCCTGGCGACGGGTCACCGGCGACCGGCAACCGAACCCAACAGCGCCTCCACCGTTGTCAGCCGCGCCTCAATCAACTTCTGGGGATCGCGGTTGTAGCCACCTGCCATCACCGTGACGAGGGGCGTGGCCGTTTCGGCGGCCCAGCGAAACACGCGGTCATCGCGCTCCCGTACCCCGGTGGGCGTCAGGGCCAACCTGCCGAGCTGATCGCCCTCCAGCACGTCGGCGCCCGCCAGGTAGAAGGCGAAGTCGGGCCGAAATGCGGCGGCGGCGGGCAGGACTTCGCCTTCCAGCACGGCCAGGTAGGCGGCGTCGCCCGTGCCGTCGGGGAGGGCCACGTCCAGGCCGCTGCGCTCCTTGCGAAAGGGGTAGTTATTCGCGCCGTGGACGCTGACGGTAAAGGCTCGCGCCTCGTTTGCCAGCATCGCCGCCGTTCCGTTGCCCTGATGTACGTCGAGGTCCAGCACGAGGACGCGCCGCGCATGCCCACCGTCCAGCAGCCACTGCGCCGAGATCACCACGTCATTGAGAAAGGAAAAGCCCTCGGCGTGATCGGCGTAGGCGTGGTGGGTGCCGCCGCCGAGGTTCAGGCCCAGGCCCGTGGAGAGGGCGTCTTGGGCCGCGGCAAACGTCGCGCCACTGCTCGCCAAACCGCGCTCCACCACCGACGGGTCCCAGCGGAAGCCCAGTGCCCGCTCCTCCCCGCGCGTGACCTCACCGCGTTGCCAGCGGCGCAGGTAGGCCGGATCGTGGACGCGCTCGGCCAGCGCCCAGTCCAGGAGGGGGGCTTCGAGCAGAGGCAGCCGCGCCTGCACACCCGAGAGAAGCTGCTCCAGAAACTCGCGCGGCAGGAATTGCCGCCGGGGCGGGGGCCGGGCCGCGTAGGCCGGGCGGCGAAAGGCCGTCCAGGCGCGGAGGAAGGGCGGTGTGGCAGCGCTCAAGCCCGTAGGCCTCCCTGCACACCCCGTAGGCGGGCCGCTTTGGCACGCGCCGCATCCAGCACAGACGCGGGCGGTGGGCCCAGGGCCTGCCAGATCGCCTCCGGGACCTGGTCACGGGCCTGACACACCGCGCTCAGGGCCAGCGCCACCACGTCTGCGTCCTGCGCGTCCAGCACGCCCGCCCTCAGGGCAGCGGCGGCGGGGAGCAGTGGGGGCACGCGAACGCCCACCACGTCCGGCGGAATGAGCCGCTCACCCTGCTTGAGCATGAGGTGGGCGCAGGCGATGGCCCAGACGGCCGCGTTACGCTCTGCGTCCGTGAAGGGAAAGGAAGGGGAAGGAACGGACATACAGGTCTCCTACACCGAAGGGGATGATGGCGGAGATGGGCGTGAACACCTGCGAAACCGGACGCGTCGGGAGCCATCATAGGGGATGTGCCCCGAACAGCACGCCGCATACGTCTTGACGTGAACCGTTTTGTCCTGGCTCCTGCCAGCTGACGGCCCTTTCCCCTCCCCCTTGACCCTCACGCCGCGTCAGCCCCTACGCTGCTCATCAGAAGGGAGGTGGTGGAGACGGTCCGCAGAGACACACCGAAAGACACGGAAGAAACGCAGGTGACGTGGACGGTGGGCGACGTGTCGGCCCTCACGCGCGTGAGCGTCCGAACGCTGCACCACTATGACGACCTGGGGCTGCTGCGGCCAGGGGCGCGCAGCGAGGCCAACTACCGCCTGTACACGGCGGCGGACCTCGCCCGGCTGTGGCGCATCCTGACCTACCGCGACCTGGGCTTTGGGCTCTCCGAGATCGGGCGGCTGCTTCAGGCTCCCCCGGAGCAGGAGCGTGCTGCGCTGCAAACCCAAGCTGCCCTGCTGCGCGAACAGCAGCGCCGCACGCAGGCCACGCTGGACGCCGTGGAAGCCTTTTTGCAGGCCGCTGGGCGCGGCGAGGGAGAAGTGAGCATCATGACGAACAGGGACATCAAGGAGATTTTCGACGGCTTCGATCACCGCGGATACGAGGCTGAGGCCGAGGAGCGCTGGGGCGACACCGACGCCTACAAGCAGAGCGCGCAGCGCGTGAAGCGCTACGCCAAGCAGGACTGGGAAACCATCAAGGGGGAGATGCGGGCCATCACAGACCGCTACCTCGCCCTGATGGCCGCCGGGGTGGCCCCCGAAAGCCCCAAGGCGCAAGCGGTGGCTGCCGCCCACCGCGAACACTTCCACCGCCGCTACTACGACTGTTCCCCGGAGATGTTCCGGAGCCTGGCCCAGATGTGGGTGGAGGACGAACGCTTTACCCACAACATCGACAAAGCGGGGCCAGGCCTGGCGGCGTATCAGAGCGCGGCAGCGGTGGCGTGGGCGGACGCGCAGGGGAAAGCCGATTAAGCTGAAGGGCGTGAATACCCTGATGCAGCGCCTGGGTCTACGCGTGCCCGTCGTGCTGGCCCCCATGGCGGGGGGACCGGGAACGCCGCAACTGGCCGCTGCCATCTCGCAGGCGGGGGGACTGGGCAGCCTGGGGGCCGCGTACCTCTCGCCCACGCAGATCGCGGAGGCGGGAGCAGTGGTGCGGGCGCACACGGAACGGCCCTTTGGCGTCAACCTGTTTGCGCCGCAGCCCCTGCCTCCGGTGACGCAGGCGCAGCGGGAAGCCGCCCTGGCCGAACTCGCTCCACTGCACGCGGAACTGGGGTTGCCGCCACCCGCCCTGCCAGAACGGACCCAGGAGGACTTCAGCGCGCAACTCGGAGCGGTGCTGGCCCTGCGGCCCGCCGCCTTTTCCTTCGCGTTCGGGCGGCTGGGCGGCGTGGAACTGGAGGCGCTGCGCGGGCAGGGCATCCTGGCGTTCGGCACCGCGACGGGCGTGGAGGAAGTCCTGGCCCTGGCGGCAGACGGGGTGGACGCGGTGATCGTGCAGGGCGGTGCGGCGGGCGGGCACCGGGGCGGCTGGCTGCGGGAAGAACTGGCCGACACGCTGACGCTGGTGCGTGCGGCGAGGGAGGTCACGGCGCTGCCGATCATCGCGGCGGGCGGCCTCATGACGGCGGTGGAGGTCCGGGCGGCGCTGGACGCTGGAGCAGAACTCGTTCAGTGCGGCACGGCCTTTCTACGCGCGGCGGAGGCGGGAACGCCCCCGCCCTACCGCGCGGCCCTGGCAAAAGCCCATCCCGGGACCACCACCCTCACGCGTTCCTTCAGTGGACGGCTGGCCCGGGGACTCGTCAACCGCGTTACCGCCGAAGTCCAGCGTCCCCTCCCCTACCCTTTCCAGAATGCCCTGACCCGCGCGCTGCGGGCCGAGGCGGCCCAGACCGGGCGCGCCGAATTCCTGAGCCTCTGGGCGGGCGAGGGCGCACACCGGGGCCAGGAGGGAACGGCCGCCGATCTCCTGAGGGCGTTGTGGCCGGGATAAGCCTCCGCCCGCTCCGCCCCGGTGACGAGGACGCCGCCGTGCGCTGGGCCGCCGACGCCGAGTTCTGCCTCGCGTCGGGCTGGACGCCGGGCCTCGCGCCCAGGGTGGTGCGCCAGCACTGGGCGCGGATCATCGCGGGGGGTGAGGCGGGTTTTGTGCGGCTGGGCGTGGAGCTGGAGGGCCGCCTGATCGGCTACACGGACCTGGGGAACTTGTCGCGCACGGCTGCGGAGTGGGGCATTGGGATAGGCGAGCGGGCACAGTGGGGCCGGGGCATCGGGCGAGAGGTGGGGCGCCAGACGTTGACCCAGGCCTTTGAAACGCTCGAGTTGCGGACAGTCCGGGCCGAGGTCCACGTCCCGAATGTCCGCTCACACGCGCTGATGCGCCGCCTGGGCTTCCGGCAAGCTGGGTTCGGCACTCCAGAACTCTACCGGGGTGAGGTCGTGGAGGTGGTGCGCTACGCCGTGAGGCGGGAGGACTGGGCCGCTGTCCCTGGCCATTTGGAGGGGCACGCGGCCCCGCCGTTTGCCTGAGGCGGTTTTTACCGGCCAAGCGCACGATGACCCCATGACACACTTTGCCGACCTTTCCAACCAGATGGCCGATGCCGTCGAAGCCGCCGCCGCCCACCTCGTGACTGTGCACGCCGCCCGGCCCATCAGCGGCACGGTCGTGGGGCCGGCGCAGGTCCTGACGGTGGCCCACCTCCTCCACGCCGACGAACTGACTGTGCGGACCCCCGACGGCGGCGAACTGCGCGCGGTGGTGGTGGGGCGCGACCCGTCCAGTGACCTCGCCCTGCTGCGCGTGGAGGGACTGACCCTCTCCCCCGTCGCCCCCACAGCGGGCGTGCGGGTGGGTGAGCTGCTCCTCGCGGTAGGCCGTCCGCCACATGGCGTGCAGGCGACGCTGGGGCTGCTGGAGCAGGCTGAAGCGCGGCGTGGCTGGCTGCCCACCGGGGCCGCCCCCTTTCCTGGAATCAGCGGCGGCGTTCTTGTGGACGCGCGGGGCGGGATGGTGGGCCTGCTAAACGCGGGGATGCGGCGCGGGACCCTGCTCGCCGTTCCCGCCGAACGGGCGCTGAAGGTGGTGGGGCTGCTGGCCTCCGGCGGGCGCGTGCCGCAGGGATATCTGGGCATCGCCACGCAGCCCGTCTTGCTGCCTTTGGGTGAGGCGGGGACGGAAAACGAAGCCGACGTTCACCGGGGCCGGGGACCCCGCGGACGGGGACACTGGGGTGGACGCCGGGGCCACGGGCGGGGCCGCCTCGGCCTGACTGTGGTGCAGGTCGAGCAGGGCAGCCCCGCTGAGGCCGCCGGGCTGCGGGTGGGCGACATCCTGCTCTCGCTGGGCGAGGGAAGCGTGCGCCATCCCGGCGAACTGCTGGAGCGGGTACGCGAGCACGCGGGCGAAACCCTGAGCGCCCGGTTGCTGCGCGGCGGCGAGGAAGTGGACGTAAGCTTCCAGATCGGGGAGCGGTAAGCGCCGTGACTGGACGTGGGGAAGGCGCCGGGCTGTCCCAGCCCACCGTGGCGGTGGCCCTGCGTTCCCCTGCCCTTCAGGCCGGGGTAGAGGCCCTGTTGCGCGGCTTTGGCCTGGGCGTCATTGCGGGCAGCGAGGCCGACGTGCTGGTCCTCGACGACGCGGGACTGGCGGAGGGAGACGCCCTGCGCACCCTGCAGGAAGGGGGCGTGGGCGTTGTGGTCCTCGGGTCAGCGCAGTGGAGCGGCCCACTCGCCGAGGCGCTGGAAGGCGGCTGGGCCGTTCTGGGTCCCGACTGCACCCCGGCAGAACTCCTCGCGGGCGTGCTCGCCGCCGCCGCCGGCCTCGTCGCCCTGCCCCCGGAAACCCTCGCGGCCCTGGGCACGGACGGGGAGGAAGAGCCGCCCATTCACGGAGACGTGCTCCTCACCCCACGCGAGCGCGACGTGCTGGCCCTCCTCGCCGGAGGCCTGAGCAACAAGCGCGCGGCCCGCGAACTCGGCGTCAGCGAGAGTACGGTCAAATTTCACGTGCAGGCCGTCTATTCCAAGCTGGGTGTGCAGAGCCGGGCAGGAGCGGTGACGCGGGGCGTGCAACTCGGGCTGATCAGCGTGTGATGTGGGAAACTGGGTTCAGCGGTGTACCGCTGTTCGATCCGGACGGACGCGTCAAGCCAAGCAGCATAGGGAGGCGAGAAGGAAAACCACGTGCTGCCAGGAGAATAACGCGAGCGGCCCGCAACGGCCCGGCGCACAAGCGCCTTGCTTGGCGAGTCGTCACAATTCGTCCTCCGCCGGAGCTTGAAAATTCTCCATCCACTCCAACAGTTTCGATGCCGGGATTTGAAACGTTCCCTCCGGGAACTCCGCATTTCTACGCTCAAGCCTGGAGAGCAGCACCTCCTTAGAGACATCCAAGAAATGCACTGCGCAGATTGCGCCGAGTGCTGAGGCCCGGGCCCGGTACTCTTCGCGTTCGCTTCTTCCCCAAAAACCAAAGTCGAGGATCACATCGGTTCCAAGTTGCAGAGCGCGAGCCGCGACGTCCCACATGATCTCTTCAATCAACTTATGCCGGGTATCGTGCTCCGGATGCACGAAATCCAGGGTAAAGTCGTGGCCGAAGAGCCGGATGTGCCACTCGTCCAACGTAAGCCGCAAGGCGTGTTGCTCAAGTTCAAGTCGCTTGGAGTATGTGGTTTTCCCCGCACACGGTAGACCAACAATCAGATGTAAGGTTGCCATTTGCGCTCATTTTCCCGCTTCCCAAGTTACTGACGGGCGATGCCCGGGTCCAACTCCTCAGCGCGGAGCGGCCCACAAAGAAGAAGCCAAAAAGTGGCAGGCAGCGGAAGTGAAACGCTTCCCGAAAACAACACCGGGAAGGGTGGAACCGGAGGTGCCTGCCAGTTACGCCTCAGCCCTTCTCCACCGCCCGCCCCTCCACCACCAGCAATCCCACCGTCAGCGCCACGCACAGGGCGAGTTGCGGCAGCCTGCCCCAGACCAGCGCCACAGGAACGGTGAGCAGGGCCGCGCCCCCCGCGAGGAGGCGTAATCTCCCCGGCCCCAGGCGCAGGGTACGGCGAAACACCACGTCGCCGAGCAGGTACAGGGCCAGACCGCCCGCCAGCTCGCCCGCGCCGTGCCGGGTGGCGTGACCGAGCGGATGGGCAACGACGCCCTTGATGCCCGCCGCCAGCACGATGATGCCCGAAAGCATCAGGAAATGGCCGTAGCCAAAGGCCACCAGCGCCATCCGGGCGCGTTCGCCGTCCGGCAACCCGGTCAGGCGGCGCTCGGCCCGCTCGTCGTCACCGCCGAAATAGGTCCACCACAGGGCGGCGGCCAACGCCAGCGCGAGGGCCGCTGTGGCGACCAGGGTCGCGTTCACCGCCAGCCCCCGCGCCCCTGTGCCGATGGCGACGATGCTCTCGCCCAGGGCGATCAGCACCACGAGGCCATGCCGTTCTACAAAATGCGCCGGACTGAGGGTAAAGCCGCGCTCCCGTCCCAGAAAGGAACTGGAGACCGACACCGCCACTGCCCCCACCCACAGCGGCCAGTCCCAGGGCGGGGCCACGAATCCTGCCAGCAGCACCAGCCCCGCCGACAGGAGATTGAAGGGCGCGATGCCCACAATGGCCCGCGCGCTCCCCGTCTGGGCATGGGTAAACAGCCCTGCGTGAACGAGCGTGACCGTCAGCAGGCCCAGCCCATAAGGCACGCCCCCGGAGCCGAACACCTGCGGAATGGACAGCGCCATGACCAGAAAGCCCGTCATGCCCGTGAACATCAGCAGGCGGTGCCGGGTGCGCCCCAGGCCCACGTTGCTCGTCAGCCAGACGTAGCCGCTGTAAATCCACCAGATGGTCATAAAGACGAGGGCAGCCTTCAGGTAATCGGTCCAGCCCTCCGCACCCACGATCAGCCCGGTGAGCTGCGTGACCGTGAAGACAAACACCAGATCCAAAAACAGTTCCAGTGAACTGACCCGCGAGATCACGGCGTCCGTCCGGCGGGTCCGGACAGACTCAGAAACGGGGCGCGGCTGGGTGGGGTCTTTCACGCCTCCATCATGCCCGTTGGGACGACCCCTGCGGCCCGCCGTCTTCGGCGACCTTCCCGTCCTGAGGGCGGCCCTCGCGGATATGCGGACGCCTTGCTGTACCTGAGCGACGCGGCGATGGACGGAGCCTGACCGCGCGAGTGCGTGCGTGAGGTGGCGGCCCTGGGCTGCCCGGTGGTACGCGGCAACGCGGACCGGATGATGTCCGCCCCCTGTGCCCTTTACGCCACGCGGCTTTCCTGCTGAGGAGCGGCTGTGGGAGATTGGCGGCTGGAGTCACGCGCAACCCACCGCTGAGGAGCGCCTGCTGATGGACGCTTACCCGGCGGCGACAGAGCTTCCCGGACGCCTCAGAGCTTCCCGGACGCCTCGCCTTTCGCGGCGGCCCCAAGCGGAATGACGGGGGGCTACAGGCGGGAACCTCTCCCGAGCGACGGACAGAACTGCGCGCCGCATACGGAGAGCAGTTCATCTGGGCGGGCGGTCACGCCCACAAACCGCTCCTCCGCACCCTGGATGGCTGGTCGCTGCTCAACCCCGGCAGCGTCGGCCT
The DNA here is from genome assembly GCF_900176165.1 of Deinococcus hopiensis KR-140. Classification (NCBI taxonomy): domain Bacteria; kingdom Thermotogati; phylum Deinococcota; class Deinococci; order Deinococcales; family Deinococcaceae; genus Deinococcus; species Deinococcus hopiensis. The sequence continues at coordinate 1,122,764 of NZ_FWWU01000009.1, read as the reverse complement.
GGCGTTCGAACGATGGGGGGAGCGGGACACGCACCGTGCGCGGAGTACGTGCCGCTCGGCCTTGGGACTGAAACCGTCCAGACCACCTTCTGCCGCGTCCCCTACGAGGCCCGCGAACTGCAGGTGGGCAGTTCTGGACAGCGGGGGATGCCCCACGCCCGCTGGCTGGCGGAGGGCTGGGTGGAGGGCTTGGCGCTACTTCCCGTTCTCGGAAACCGCGTTGCGGCGCTGACGCAAGAACGCCACGAGCAGCGGCCCGGTGCTCAGCACGGCGGCCCCCAGCACGGCCAGCAGCACGTAATGGTCCAGGTTGGGCACGAGGTGACCCAACCCGTAGCCCAGCAGGGGGATGGAGACGGCCCACAGCACGCCGCCAATTACGTTGTAGAGGTTGTAGCGGGAGAGCGGCATGCCGCTGACCCCCGCCATCGTGGGTGCGACGACGCGCACCACCGGAATGAAGCGGGCCAGCACCACCGTGATCTCGCCGCGCTGCTCGTAAAAGGCGCGGGTGCGGGCAAGGTGTTCGGGCTTGAGCAGCTTTCCACCAGGCCGCAGAAAGACCTGCTGCCCGTATCTGTTGCCGATCCAGTAACCCAGCAGGTAGCCGAGGACCGCTCCCGCCGCCACAGCCAGCATGACGCCCGCCAGGCTGATCTTGCCCTCCCGGGCGAGGTATCCTGCCGCGATCAACAGCGTGTCGCCAGGCAGAAAAAAGCCCAGCAACAGGCCACTTTCCGCGAATACGGTCAGAAAGAGCCCCAGATAGGACGCGCTGAGAAACAGGTGGGTCAGGTCCGGCATCGCCCCGCAGGATAGAGCAAGCTCCCTTCCCCCGCCTCCGCCCAAAGGTGCAGGCGAGGAGGGCCGGGCTGCTAGCCTGGGCACCATGAGCATTCACCTTAACGCCCAGCCTGGAGTGATCGCCGAGACCGTCCTCCTCCCCGGTGATCCCCTGCGCGCCCAGCACATTGCGGAAACCTTTTTCGAGAATCCTGTGCAGCACAACTCCGTGCGCGGCATGCTGGGCTTTACCGGTACCTACAAGGGCAAAAAGGTCAGCGTGCAGGGCACCGGCATGGGCATCGCCTCCTCGATGATCTACGTCTCGGAACTGATTCAGGACTACGGCTGCAAGAACCTGATCCGCGTGGGCACCTGCGGCAGCTATCAGGCAGACGTGCATGTGCGCGACCTGGTGCTCGCACAGGCGGCCTGCACCGATTCCAACATCAACAACATCCGCTTCGGAGCCAAGAACTTTGCCCCCATCGCAGACTTCGGACTGCTGCTGCGCGCCTACCAGATTGCCCAGGAGCGCGGCTTCGCCACCCACGTGGGGAACATCATGTCTTCGGACACCTTCTACCACGACGATTTCGACCAGTACAAACTCTGGGCGCAGTTCGGGGTGCTCGCCGTCGAGATGGAGGCCGCCGGACTGTACACCCTGGCCGCCAAGCACGGCGTCCGCGCGCTGACCATCCTGACCGTCAGTGACCACCTCGTCACCCGTGAGGAAACAACGGCGGAAGAGCGGCAACTGACCTTCAACGGCATGATTGAGGTGGCGCTCGATGCGGCGCTGGGCGAGGAACAGACGGGCTAAGCTTCATCCTTGCTGCGCCATTGCCCGCAGCCGCTGGGCCGTACTGGCCTCCGCCGGAAAGAACGCCTCGGTGGCGAGTTCGGACAGCGTGGTGTCGGTGGGCGTACCGAAGGCCGTGGTGGAGATCAGGAACAGGAGGCCCCCAGCAGTCGGAAGCCGCAGCGGCGCTGAACGGGGGTACGGGATATCCCTTCAGCTCGGTCAGCAGTTCAGTCGCCGCGCCGTCGCCTCCACCTGCCTGGCCAGCCGCGACGGCGGGTGCCCCCGCCCCATTCGCTCCGGTTCAGGATGTTGAAGGCCAGACCACGCTGGAGGGCGGGCAATGGCGCAGCACGTTCATGGGTGGGGCAAGCAGTTCGGGCGAGTCACCCGCGACGAGGCGCGTCAGCGACGCGGTGGCCCGGACCAGCGGGCCTGTGCCGGCCCACCGCCAGGGCCGGGTAGGGTTCATGCCTTCGCAGCACAAGTTCGGCAGCCTGAAGCTCTCGGCTGTCCAGGGTCCGCGCCGGGCGGCGCGGACCCTGCGGCGAGGAACAGGGCGTTGCGTTCGCGCAGGAGCACGCTGTGCCCTCCGGCCAGGCACAGCACCATGTCGCGGCTTGGGGTGGCGCGGCCCGCACCCAGTTTCCCGGCTTTGTCTCTCGCCGCCTGGGCGAGGCCGAGGCCCACCACAATGCCGTGCCCTTGTCGTGGGAACTGACCTCACCCGATGAACGCCTCCACTCGGTTACTGGCTTTCTGAACCCCGTGCCGGGAGGCGTGACGGCCGCTCCATTGCTGCGCCGGACACTGCTGGCGGACGCCGTGGTCAGCGGCGCCTTCGGCCTGGCGCTGGTGGGCAGTGCTCCATTCCTGCTGGGCCTGCCCACCGAACTGCTGCGCGCCGCAGGGTCGCTCCTCTTGCCGTCCCGCCGCGTGGGCGTCATGGCCGTCAATACGCCTTGGTTGGCCGAAAGCCTGCGTCTGCTCGCGCCGGGCCGCGTGAACCCCACCTTCCTGGGTCGCGCCCGGGTCATGGCCGGGGCCATCCTCGTCGCCCTGTTCACGGCGGTGCAGGCAGCGGGTCTATGGCGGGCCAATCGTCCTCCGCTGGCCTGACGCGGAAAGGGACTCTCGGCCCGCTGCCCCGGCTATGCGCTCGCCCGCCCCCGTCCGCCCCGGCCCAGGCGCAGCACGTCGGTCACGCCCGGCACGCGCCGGATGACGCTCTTCAGGCCTTCCAAGTCCGTTTGCCCGGTCACGGCAAAGCGCAGGTGGATGTGGGCGGTGCTGTCGGCATTGACGCCCGCCTCCACCTTCATGGGGCTGCGTTTCTCGGCGGCCAGCACGCCCAGCACGTCGGCAAGCAGACCCGAGCGGTCCGGGGCCACCACGTCGAGGTCCACGATGGTGCCGCCCGGCGTGCCCGAGTCCCAGGAGGCCGCCACGCAGCGCTCGGGCTCGTCTTTCAGCAGGCGGATCATGTTGGGGCAGTCGATGCGGTGGACGCTGACCCCACGGCCCCGGGTCAGGTAGCCCATGATCTGGTCTCCCCGGATGGGGTGGCAGCACTGCGAGAGCTTGGTGTTCGTGCTGAAGCCCTCCACGTACACGCCCCCCGGCGCGGGCGTCTGGGGCGACGGCCCACGGCCGCGGGGCACTGACACCGCAGCGGCCTCCTGCGCGAGGCTGGGGGAGAGCACCTTGCCCACCGCGCTCGGGGTCAGCTTGCCGGCGTGCAGGGCGAGGTACAGGTCATCCGGGTTGCGCGTGCCCACCAACTTCTGGGTGACCTCTTCCAGCAGTTTGGTGCGCATCAGCTGCCGCACGGGCAGGTGCCGCTTGCGCAGGTACCGCTCCAGCAGGTCGTGACCGCGTTCCAGCGCTTCCTCGCGCTCCTGCTGCCGGAAGTGGTGGCGGATCTTGGCGCGGGCCGAACGGGTCACAGCGAAGTTGAGCCAGCCCTGGCTGGGCTTGCTGTTCTTGCTCGTCACAATCTCCACCATGTCGCCGTTGTCCAGCTTGTGACTCAGAGGCACGATAGAGCCGTTTACCCGCGCGCCCACGGTGGTTTCCCCGATGCGGGTATGGATGTGGTAGGCGAAGTCGATGGGCGTGCTGCCCACCGGCAGGCTGATGGCCAGGCCCTTGGGCGTGAACACGCGCACCCGCTGCGAGAGAATGTCGGTCTTGACGGCGTCGAGGTAATCGGAGGCGTCGTTGATCTCGTCTTGCAGCTCACGCAGCTGGCTGATCCAGTTCTCGCGGTCACGCTGCGCCAGCGTACTGCCCTGCTTGTACATCCAGTGGGCCGCCACCCCGTACTCGGCCACCTCGTGCATCCGTCGAGAGCGAATCTGCACCTCGATGGGCTGCCCGCTTTGGCTGATCACGGTGGTGTGCAGGCTCTGGTAGCCGTTGGGCTTCGGCACCGCGATGTAGTCTTTGAAGCGCCCCGGCAGCGGCGTCCACATGGAATGCACGATGGACACGGTGTGGTAGCAGATGCGTTTCTCGCGCGTCTCCTCGGCCCGCTCGCGGCGCTTCTCGTCGGTCCCCGGCGGCACGACGAGTTCCTTCGGCGTCAGAATCACGCGGATGGCGAGCAGGTCGAAAATCTGCTCCAGCGTCTTGCCCTCCTTCTGCATCTTGTTGTGGATGCTCCAGAGGTGCTTGCTGCGCCCCGAAATGTCGATGTCGCGCACCCACTCGGGCAGTTCGAGGTCGTCTTCGAGCCCCTCACGCAGTTGCAACACCGCCCGCTGGATCAGGGCGTCGCGCTCCTCCTGGCGGGTGCGCAACCGGCTTTGCAGGTAGGCGTAGGCGTCAGGCTGGAGGTAACGGAAGGCGAGGTCTTCGAGTTCCCACTTGATGCGCCCGATGCCGAGGCGGTGGGCGAGCGGCGCGAAGATCTCCATCGTCTCGCGGGCGATCCGCTGCTGCTTTTCCGGCTTCATCGAGCCGAGCGTGCGCATGTTGTGCAGCCGGTCCGCGAGCTTGACCACGATAATGCGGATGTCGCCCGTCATGGCAATCAGCATCTGGCGCAGGTTCTCGGCCTGAATGTCACGGCCCGTGTCGCGCACTTCCGCCTGCTGGCTCCCCTGCTTGGAGAGCTTGGAGACCTTCGTCTCGCCCTCCACGATGCGGCGCACATCTGGCCCGAACTGCTCCTCAATCTGCTCGAAGGTCACGCCGTCCACGTCCTCCACGGTGTCGTGGAGCAGCCCGGCAAGCAGGCTGTCGGTGTCCATGCCCAGCTTGGCGAGGATGACCGCCACCGCGACGGGATGGGTGATGTACGGCTCGCCGCTCTTGCGGTTCACCCCGGCGTGCGCGTCCCGCGCGAACACGTAGGCCTGCTCCACCCGCTCCCGTTCCTGGACGGAGCGGGACGCGAGCAGGAGGCGGAGTTGTTCCATGCCGTGTTCGGACTCGGGTTGTGGGGGGACCTGCACGGGGGGCAGCATAGCGCCTGGAGCGCGCGAACAAAGGTGAACGTTCTCTATAGGAGCGGGCCTGCACCCCCACCTCCCCCACACCCGGGGGGACTGGGAAGGGCGGTTCCCGGACGCTACGCTGTAAGGGTGAAGGTAGACCGCCACGAGCAGGACGACGCCCGGCGCGAGCGCATCGCCCGGGCGGCCTTCGAGCTGTTCGCCCGCTCGGGTCTGGAGGGTACAAGCGCCGCCGACATCGCCCGCGCTGCATTCGTCAGCCGCACCAACCTCTACCGCTACTACCCCAGCAAGGTGCATATGCTGCTCGCCCACTTCGAGCGCACCGTGCGCGACACGCACGATGAGGCCGTGCGCCGGCTGCACGCCGGGGTTTCCCCACAGGTCGTGTGGGGCCTCGTGACGGCGCGGATGGCGGACCTCGGCGTGCGCTACCGCCACCTCGTGGGCGCGGTGGGCAGCGCGGTGCTGGGCGCACGGCACGGGGGAAGTGGGTCCGAGAAAGAGGACGAGGACAGCGGCCTGCCCACCGCGGCGGCCCTGGTGACCCTGGTGGAGCCCGTGATCGTCGCCATGCGCGATAGGGGCGCGTTGCGCGACGGGGTAAACACCCACCTGCTTAGCGCGCTGCTGGTGGACGCGTGCCTGTTGGCGCTGCTGCACGGCGGCCACCGCGATCAGCGCGAGGTGTTGCGCGACTGGCAGGACCGTTTCTCGCTGTTGCTGCACGGCGCGCTGGCGCCAGGCGTGAGCGCAGCGTCGGCGGAGGGGGCGCGGCCGAGTGGGTTGGAGGAGCGGTAGGAGGGCAGCCAGCCACTGGCTTCCAGCCCCAGCAAAACCTGGGTTCGGAAACGCGGCCACGAATGGGGTGAAAGCCAGGCCGTAGCCTCGGGGCATGGTCCGCCTGCCTTCCATTCAGCTTCAGGATGAAACCCGGGTGTCCGGTGGAACGCGGGTCCACCTGATCCTCAACGTGGAGGGGGAGGCTGTCTCCGCCGTGCTGCTGCGCCCTGAAACTCCAGCGGGAGCGGCGGCCCTCCTGCTGCACGGCCTGTCCTCGCGCGGCGCGGTGATGGCTGGGGAAGTAGGGCAGGTGCTGCTGCGCCGGGGTGTGGCGTCTCTCTCGCCCGATCTGCCGCTGCACGGTTCGCGGGGCAACCCGCTGGAGCTTCAGGGCGTTCGCAATCCGCTGGAGGTGGCCCGGTTGTGGAGGCTGGCCCTGCGGGAAGCCGAGGCGGGGGCGGCCTTCCTGCGCTCCCTGGAAGGTGGCGGGGCCCGGCACCTCGGCGTGGTGGGCTACTCGCTGGGTTCGTTCCTGGCGCTGACCCTCGCCGCCCGGATGCGCGAATTGGACGCGGTGGTCCTCGCTGCCGGAGGCGACTTGCCCGTGGGGACACCCCTGACCACCCTCGCCCGAACGCTGGTGGACCCGGTACGCGCCGTTCGGCACCTGCGGGGCCGTCCCCTCCTGATGCTCAATGGACGGGCGGACCCCGTCATCCGCCCCGATCAGGCCGAACGCCTCTTCGCCAACGCTCAGGAGCCGAAAGAACTGCGCTGGTGGAACGGCGGACATACGCCGAGTGCGGGCGCGATTGATGGGGCGGCGGCGTGGCTGGCGGCGGAGCTGTCAGCGCTCAGCCGTTAGCGGAAGAGCAGCCGAAGCCTTTGCCCCTTTCCAGAATCTGGACTGGAGCGGGACGGCAACTCCCACCCTTGCAGCCGGAGAACTTACAAGGATTCCGGTTCATCCTTGATGAAATCACGGGCCGATCCAAGCGGACGCGCAACGCTGCGCGGCACAGAAGGCGGGAAAACGGTGACGCAGAGGCGCGGAAATCACCGGAGCGGACGGAACGCATGACCCGGAAACCGTATCAGCCCTGGGCCCTTTGGGCCGCCATGCCCGGGGACGTCAAATGGGGAGAACTGCCGTCAGCGCCGGAACATGGGCGGGCACACCGAGCGAGGCCCAACCTCAACCCACCGCCACCCGCTCGGCAAACCGCGCCCCCGTCAATGCCCGAATCTCCTCCAACGTCGCTCCCGGCATCAATTCCGTCAGCGTCAGCACGCCGTCCACGAACTCGAAGACGGCCTTGTCGGTAATGACCATGTTTACGTTGCCCCGCGCGGTCAGCGGCAGCGTGCATTCGGCAACGATCTTCGGCGTGCCGTCCGGGTCTGTGTGCGTCATCGTGATAATCAGCCGCTTCGCCCCACTCGCCAGGTCCATCGCCCCACCCACGCCGAGGAGCGGCTTACCGGGCACCGCCCAGTTCGCCAGGTTCCCCGCCTCGTCCACCTGAAGGCCGCCCATCACGGCCACATCCACATGACCACCCCGAATCATGCCGAAGGAGTCGGCGGAATCGAAATAGCTCGCGCCGGGCAGCGCCGTCACGGGAATCTTGCCCGCGTTCACCGGATACTCCATCGCTCCGCCGTCCTCAGGTGCGGGACCGACGCCCAGCATGCCGTTTTCAGTATGGAGGTTGACCCCGTGCTCGGGCGTGATCAGGTCCGCCACCAGCGTCGGAATGCCGATGCCGAGGTTCACCACGTCCCCGCGCCGAAGTTCCCTCAGGGCGCGGCGGGCCATATGCGTCCGCGCCCCGTCCACCTTCCTCGCGCCGCCCCTCACGCTGGCGCTCGATCCCAGGTCTTCCGGCGTGAGGCGCGCCTGCACGAGGTAGTCCACGTACAGCCCCGGCGTGTGGACGTGTTCAGGGGCGATCTCCCCGACTTCCACGATCTCCTCCACCTCGGCCACCACGAGGTCTGCCGCCGTCGCCATCCCGCGGTTGAAGTTCTGCTCGGTCAGGCGGTACTGGAGGTTCCCCGACCGGTCCGCGCGCCACGCCCGCACGAAGGCGACGGTGCCCCGCAGGGCGGGAACGAAGATCATTTCGCGCCCGTTCAGCACGCGCGTATCCGTGCCCTCGGCCAACACGGTTCCGGCGGCGGTGGGCGTGTAAAAGCCGCCCAGCCCCGCGCCACCGGCCCGCAAGGCTTCGGCGAGCGTGCCCTGGGGCAGCAACTCGACTTCCAGCGTGCCCGCTTGATAGGCCTTCACCGCCTCAGGGTTGGAGGTGAAGTACGAGCCGACCGCCTTGCGAAGCTGCCCGTTGCGCAGGAGTCGCCCCCCGCTCAGGCCCGGCTCAGAAACGTTGTTGGCGATGTAGGTCAGGTCACGGGTCGGCAGCTCTGCCAGCGCGTGCATGAGGTGAACGGGATTGCCCGTCATGCCGAAGCCACCGACGAGGAGGGTATCGCCGTTCCTGACGAGCGCGGCGGCTTCCTGCGCCGAGATGATCGGAACGGTCTTCACGCCTGTACCCGCTCGATCAGGGCCGCCTCGCCCTGGCCCACACCGACGCAAAGAGACACCACGCCGTAGCGGCCCTCTCGGCGCCGGAGTTCGTGCGTCAAGGTGGTGACCAGCCGCGCGCCGCTCATGCCCAGGGGATGCCCGAGGGCAATGGAGCCGCCGTGGATGTTGAGGCGGCTGTGGGGCACGTTCAGCTCACGCATACAGGCGATGGCCTGGGCAGCGAACGCCTCGTTGATCTCCACGAGGTCCACGTCGGCCAACTGCATGCCGAGCCGTTTCATCAGCTTGCGAACGGCGGGCACCGGACCGAGGCCCATCACGCGGGGATCAACGCCCGAGACCGCCGCGCCCACCCAGCGCGCGAGCGGCCTTACGCCCAGTTCCCGCGCCCTCTTCGCGCTCATCAGCACCAGGGCCGCCGCCCCGTCGTTCAGGCCGCTGGCGTTGCCCGCCGTGACGCTGCCCCCCTTGCGAAAGGCCGGTTTTAAGCCCGCCAGCGTGGCCTCATCCGTGGCGAGGGTGAAGGCGTCGCCGTCCCGCTTGTAGCGGGGATGCTCGTCGGTGTCGAAGACCGTCACGCCTTTCTTGCCCTTGACCTCCACGGGCACGATCTCGTCCTTGAACACGCCCCTGTTCAGCGCCTCCACCACCCGGCGCTGGGATTCCAGGGCGAACGCGTCCTGCTCCTCGCGGGTGATCTCGCCGCCCGCGATGTCCCCGGCACGGCTGCGCTCCACGATGTTCTCGGCGGTTTCCCCCATGGCTTCGAGAGGAAACAGTTCGGCCATCGCGGGGTTGGGAAAACGCCAGCCCAGCGTCGTGTCGTAGGTGGTCACATTGCCGTTGCCGAAGGCCTGCGCCTGCTTGGGCATCACGAGGGGCGCGCGGGTCATGCTCTCCACCCCGCCCGCGACGTAGATATCGCCGTCGCCGTTGCGGATGGCGCGGGCCGCCGTATTGATGGCCGAGAGGCCCGAAGCGCACAGGCGGTTGACCGTCAAGCCGCCCACGTCATGCGGCAGGCCCGCGAGCAGGGCGGCCATGCGGGCCACGTTGCGGTTGTCCTCGCCTGCCTGGTTGGCGCAGCCGAGGATGACTTCCTCGATTTCCTCCACGGGTACGCCCGAGCGGATCACCGCCTCGCGTACCACAAAGGCAGCGAGGTCATCGGGCCGGACGGAGGACAGAGAACCGCGAATGGCCCCCACGGGCGAACGGACGGCGGAGACGATGACCACATCGCGGTCTTGCAGCGGGCGGGCAGGTTGGGACATGGGGAATTTTCCTTTCGTGGAAGGGCAAAAGCAGGAAATGACAGCGACAATCATTCAAGCGCTCCCCCGGTCCGCTTTTCCAGACGTACGGCCTGTCATTTGGAACGTACGACTTCTCAAGTGTGAGGTGAGAGGGTCTTTTGGGCCTCTTCACGTCTGGATACCCGCTCAAGAGAGCCCACGGGCCATTGGTATGCTCCGCCACATGAGCGAGTTTCCTTCCGCACGGCTTCCACTGACGCAGCTTCCCGCCTGGCAGGCGCTGAAGGTGCATTTCGCGGAGGTTGAGAACCTTGAACTGCGCGGCTTATTCGCCCAGGACGCAGCGCGCGGCGAGCGCATGACGGCCGAGGGAGCGGGGCTGTACCTCGACTACTCCAAAAACCGGGTGACGGACGAGACGCTGCGCCTGCTCCTGCAACTCGTGCGAGAGGCGGGCGTAGAGGCGCGGCGGGATGCGATGTTTGGCGGGGAGCGCATCAACGTGACCGAGAACCGGGCGGTGCTGCACACGGCCCTGCGGGCTCCACGCGGCGCGACCGTCCAGGTGGACGGGCAAAACGTGGTCCCCGACGTGCAGGAGGTGCTGGACCGCCTCTCCGACTTTGCGCAAGGTGTGCGGGCCGGAACGTGGACGGGCAGCACGGGCAAACCCATCCGCAACATCGTGAACATCGGCATCGGCGGCTCGGACCTCGGCCCGGTGATGGCCCATGAGGCCCTCAAGCACTACGCGGACCGGAACCTCACCTTGCGCTTCGTGTCCAACGTAGACGGCACGGACCTCGTGGAAAAGACGCGGGACCTGAACCCGGAGGAAACGCTCTTTATCGTCTCCTCCAAGACCTTCACCACGCAGGAGACGATGGCGAACGCCCGCAGCGCCCGTGTATGGCTGCTCGCCGGCCTGGGCAAGGTGCAGGACGAGAACGCCACCATCGCCAAACACTTCGTCGCCGTGAGCACCAACGCCACCGAGGTGTCTACGTTTGGCATCGACACCGCCAACATGTTCGGCTTCTGGGACTGGGTGGGCGGACGTTACTCCATGGACAGCGCCATCGGCCTGTCGCTGATGATCGCCATTGGGCCTGAGGGCTTCCGCGAGTTGCTGGCAGGCTTTCACGACATGGACGAGCACTTCCGCACCGCGCCGCTGGAGGAGAACCTTCCCGTGCTGCTGGGCGTGCTGGGCGTGTGGTACCGCAACTTCTTCGGCGCGCAGACGCACGCCGTCTTGCCCTATGACCAATACCTCGCCTACTTCCCGGCGTACCTGCAACAGCTCGATATGGAGAGCAACGGCAAACACGTGACCCTGACGGGCGAACACGTGAACTACGACACCGGCCCTGTGGTGTGGGGCCAGCCCGGCACCAACGGCCAGCACGCCTTTTACCAGCTGATCCACCAAGGCACGGCGCTGATTCCCTGCGATTTCCTGGGCTTCTGCCAAACGCTCAACCCCCTGCCACCCCACCATGACCTCTTGATGGCGAACGTGTTCGCCCAGACCGAAGCCCTCGCCTTCGGCAAGACGCTGGAGCAGGTGCAGGCCGAGGGCGTGGGCGCCGACCTTGCCCCCCACCGCGTCTTCGAGGGCAACCGCCCCACCAACACCCTGCTCGCGGACCGCCTGACGCCACGCGTCCTGGGCGCGCTGATCGCCCTGTATGAGCACAAGGTCTTCGTGCAGGGCGCGATCTGGAACATCAATTCCTTTGATCAGTGGGGCGTGGAACTCGGCAAGGTGCTTGCGGGCAAGATCGTGCCCGAGCTCCAGGCAGAGGGCGAGCCGGAGCTGGGGCACGATTCGAGCACGAATGCGCTGATCCGGCGGTACCGGGCGCGGCGGGGGTAGGGGTAAGGGTTGGCGCGCCCGGCACGCCCTCTTCCCCTGGCTTCGCCGGGCCCTCGCTCCTGCGGAGCTCTGCGGGGCCCGCGAGGGAAGGGGGTCAGGAAATGAGGCCGGAACAGCCGGTCGAGGCCAAAAAGCGTTCGCCTTCTCCAAATTTCTGGAGCGGGGTGCCCACGCCCGCCCTTCAGGCCCAAGAACTCCGCCCAGGTCCGAGGCCTTGCGCGAGAACTGCTCGCGAGACAGGAACAAGGGTGAGGCGGAAAGCGCCAAAGACGCCCTTGGAGCACTTGTGCAAATGGCGCCGTGAGGAGTGACCCTCCACCCACGGCGCCATTCTCCCCAATGTGCCTTCAGGCTCGGTCAAAAAGAAGTCCGCACTTTGACACCTGCTCCAAACGCTTCTGCCCAGCGCAGGGCTGCGCCCCTGCCCCCTCTGCTTCGCAGCTTTGCGGGTCTGGGGCGGGGAAAACCGGGAAAAGACACCTAACCCCCCGCCTTCCCCACCACCTCCGCATACACCGCCCTCACGGTCCCCGCCATCTCCTCCACCGTCTCCGAACCGCTCAGGTCCAGCACCTCCACCACCCGCCCTGGGTCCAGACTGGCATTGGCGCAGGCCCGCAACAGCACGTACTGCACGACGCTGATACCAGGCCGCAGCCCCCCGATGGGGGCCCACAGCTGCGGCAACCTCCGCATCACTTCCGCGCCAAACCGCTCGATCTCCACCGTGTGCCGCGCCAGTTCCTTTTGCAGCAGTCCCACCGAGTGCACCCCGGCGTAATGCAGCAGGCTGGCGATCCGCTGCGGGCGCTCCGGATCGGCCCAGCCGGTCAACAGGGGAATCTTCAGGATGCCGGAAAGCCGCAGGTCCATCCCGTGAATGGGGGGCACGCCGAGCAGGTAGGTCATGCTCTGGGCATCGATAAACACGCTGTCTGGCCCTTCCTTTAGCCGGGCAGGCAGGGTAGCCGCGTAGTCGCCGCTGAGGCGGTGCAGCACCATGAATTCCTCGTCGGCCATCTCCAGCAGGCCCGCCAGTCGGTAAAAGCGGCGGCGGACCTCGCGGGGCACGGCCTGGGGGTTCTTATACCCGAGGTCATGCTCGATCTCGGCCCAGGCATGCTGGAGGATGGAGCGAATCTGCACCTCGTAGCGCGTTCCGGCAAGCGCGGGCACGAGGTCTGGCTCGGCCCGCAGGACGTAATGCACCCCCATGTACCCGAAGCGGTCGGGGTCGTGCATCCGCGACTTGTCCATGCTGTTGTCCCAGTCGACGACGTGATGGGCTTCCATCAGGCGGGCTACCACGTCCACGTCGTCCGCGAAGTAGGTGATGACGCGCACGCCCACGAGGTCCGTCACGTCGGTGAGGGTGTCGTAGCGGCCCGGCTTGCGCCTCAGCTTGTCGGCCAGGCTCAGGGGCCGCTTGACCCGTCCGGTCACGTGGTGAATGTTCAGCCCCTGCCGGGTCAGCAGTTCGGTGACGTGCCGCACCACCGCGTCCCGCAGCGTCTCGTACTCCGGCAGGGTCTCGCGGTACGCCCGCACCAGCGCGTCACTGTCCATGAGAAGGCATGATAAGCGCCCGGGCCACCTCCCCGCCGCGCACTTTCAGGTGAGGTGAAACGGGGCATCCTGTCCGCATGACTGACCCCCTATCCTGTGCCGTGACCTTTCCCGCTCCCGGCCGCATTCCCTACCCTGGCGGCTGCGTGCTGGAACCCGGTCCCTACGCGCTGGACTACCTGCTGAAGTGGCGGGCAGACGTAACGGTGGCGGGGCAAGTCCACCGAGATACACCCGTCTTTCCCTTGCTGCGCGAACTGCTCTCGGATCCGGGAAAGTATGGCCTGACCCACGCACAGGCCGGGGAAGCCCGGGACCGCTTTCTCACGCTGGCGGGGCAGGCCCTCGCCGCCGAGGGCGGCCAGCCCACGTGGCTGGAGCGCGAGTTCAAGCGTTGACGGACGGCCTGGGACCGCTTCGCGACGCGTTGCCCGGCGAAGCCCTGCACGCCCGCGTCACCCGAACACTCCGGGAAGCCATTCTGGCGGGGCACCTGCCCGAAGGCACCCGCCTGCCCGGTCACCGCGCCCTCGCCGCGCAGCTCGGCGTGTCGCGCAACACGGTGGTGGACGCACTCGGCCAGTTGCAGGCCGAGGGGTACGTCCACGCGAGTACCCGCAGTGGCACGCGGGTGGCCGTGCCCGGGGCCACCTTCCCATCTACCACGACCCAGCCTCCAGATACGCCCCTGCCGCTCAGCGCCTGGGCCACGCGCGCCCTCGCCGGACACGTGCCCGATGCGGGGGGCGGCTACGAGGTGGACTTCCGGGTGGGGCAACCGGTGCCTGAGCTGTACCCGGCGGGCGCGTGGGCGCAGGCCCTGGCGCGTCAGGCCCAGGCCGCCGCGCAGGGCACCGCGCGTCCCTCCGGTCTGGAAGCCGAACTCGGGCCGCTGGAAACCCGGCGCGCGCTGGCCGCCTACCTCAATGCCGAACGGGGGGCGCGGGTCACCCCCGACATGGTGATGCTGACGGGGGGCACCCAGGCGTCCCTGGACGCGCTGGCCCGGCTCTTTCTGGAAGAGGGCCGGGTGGCGGCGCTCGAAGACCCAACGTACCCGGGGGCGCGGGCAGCGCTGAGCGCGACGGGCGCGGCCCTCTGGCCCGTACCGGTGGACGCGGGTGGCCTGAATCCGGCCGGCCTGCCCTTTGCCGCCACGCTGCTCTACCTCACCCCCGGCGCGCAGTACCCCACCACCGTGGCCCTGCCCGCCGCACGGCAGGCGGAAGTGGTGGCCTGGGCGCGGAGCGCAAACGCCCTGCTGCTCGAAGACGACTACGCCGCCGACCTACACCACGCTGGGCGGCCCCCGGCGGCCCTCCAGGGCCTGGCCCCCGAACGGGTGATCTTGCTGGGATCGTTCAGCAAGAGCCTCGCGCCCGTCACCCGCAGCGGTTACCTGGTGGCTCCAGCCCCGGTTATCCGGGTGCTGGCCGGAACACGCCCGCTGACCGACCGCGCCCCCGCCACCCTGGACGCCCTGGCCCTGGCCGACGTGCTCGCCTCAGGGGCCTATGCCCGGCACCTGCGCGGCGCGCGTCAGGCCATCGCTCACCGCCACGAGGTGCTGCGCTCTGCCCTGCAGGTCCGCCTTCCCACCTGGCAGCTCACCCCAACCCGGGCGGGCCTGCACCTGCACGTCACCCTGCCCGCCGGACTGGATGAGGCGGCGGCCGTCCTCGGCGCAGCCGGGGCTGGGGTGGCGCTGACGCCAGCCTCTCCCCTCGCCCGGCTGGTTCGCCCCCCGGCGGTGCTGCTCGCCTTCGCTCACCTGCCGCCGGAACAACTGCGCGAAGGGGTGACGCGGCTGGCGCGGATGTTTGGCAGGCCGGCACCAACGTGAAGAACCGGACAGGCCCCCTCCGCCGCCGGGCGCTACACTGGGAGAGTGAGGTTGGTTTTCCTGGTCGTGATCGCAGCCGCCGTGCTGCTGTACTTCACCGTTGGCCTGCGTCTGGGCTACGTGACCCTGATGCCCACCCAGCTCTACAACGCGAATGGACAGAACCATTACGGCTTCGAGGCCTTCGAGGACAACCAGAGCGTCGGCGTCACCGGCACCTGCCGGGTACGTGAGGGCCGCGCCGTGCTGCGGCTGCTCGATCCCTCGGGCAAGCAGGTGGCGACGCAGACCTGCGTTCCAGGCGTGTGGTCCCTGCAACTGACGGGCTACGGCCAGCAGGGCTTTTACAAGCTCTACATCAACTTTGACCGGTACACCGGCGTGATGGACCTCAATGAATCGCGCAACACGGTCAAACGCTAACGCCGCCCCAAATCAAGTTCCCCCAGGGGAACGAAAGGGACCAAACGGAAAGCCACCCCCGTACTGGAGGTGGCTTCGTCGCCGCGCCTGAATTCAGGCCTGCTGCGCGGCCGCGGCCTTGTTGATGGCCTTGGCGAGGCGGCTCTTCTTGCGGGCTGCGGCGTTCTTGTGCAGGGTGCTGCCCTTGGCGGCCTTGTCAATCAGGCTCTCGGCTTTGCGCTGCATCTCGGCGGCGTTCTCGCCTCCGGCAGCGGCAACGGCCTTCTTGGTAAAGGTCTTGATGGTGCTCTTGCGGCTGCGGTTGATCAGGCGGCGCTTGAGGCTCTGGCGGTGACGCTTCTGGGCGGACTTGTGGCGAAGGGCCATGTGAGTACTCCTTCTCCCGCAGGTGCGGGGCGGTTCCCACCCCAGTCTGGGGAGGAACGCGATGCGCCGAAAGATGGGCCCATCAACTGGGCCCATCAACTGGGCTCGGACGGCGCGGCACGGCCACCGCAGCGTGCGGGGCGTGGCGTCCCACCCGGAGATGGGACAACCTGAAGAGTGTACCGGCTGGGAGGCGATCAGCGCAAGCGGCATACTTGGAGGGTGATGGAAAGAGACGGAGAAGGCGGCCCCCGGCAGAGCGAGCAGGAGCGGCAAAAAGCCCGCGACGACCTGCTGGCCTACGCCTTCCGGGCGCTGGCGGGCCGGGCGCTGACGGAGGCCGAGCTGCGAACCCGCCTGCTGCGCCGCACGGACGACCCAGCCTTGGCCGCCGAAGTGCTCGCCCGGGTACAGGAACTGGGCTATCAGAACGACGAAGCGGTGGCCCGCGCCGAGGGCCAGCGGGGCGGGGTGGGCGGCTTCCGGGTACGCCAGACCCTCAAGCGCCGGGGGGTGGCCGAGGAGCTGATCGAGGACACCCTCGCTGCCCGCGATCCCGAGGCCGAGCGCGAAGCGGCCGTTGCCCTGCTGGAGCGCCGCTGGACCGCCCTCTCGCGCAAGCGCGACCCCCGCGCCAGCGCCTACGCCTTTCTGGCCCGGCGCGGCTTTGGTGGAAGCGCGATCTGGGCCGCCATCCGCGAGGTGGGCGCCCGGCTGGGCGGGGCTGCCGGGGACGTCCCGGACGCGGAGTTCGAACTGGAGTAGGCGTGGGCGTGGGCGCGCTTGACACCCCCCAGGGGGCCGCGTAGACTACCGGGCGCACGGGAGGGCCCCCTTCCCGCTTGCCGTGGTCGGGCGGGGCGTAGCGCAGCCTGGTAGCGCACGTCGTTCGGGACGACGGGGTCGGAGGTTCGAATCCTCTCGCCCCGACCACAAGGGCCTCCCCCCGCGGGAGGCCTTGTTCGTTGGTGTTTCCTCCCCTGCTGGCCCGCCGCCCGGGGGAAATGCTCTACCGTGGAGGGTGCCATGCGTGTGTTTGCCATCGCCGACCTGCACCTCGCCACCGTGACGCCCAAGCCGATGACGGTTTTCGGGCCAAACTGGGCGGGACACCCGGAGGCAATTTTTACGCGTTGGCGCGAGGAGGTGCGTCCAGATGACCTCGTGCTGCTGCCGGGCGACCTGTCGTGGGCCATGCGCCTGCCTGACGCCCTGACAGACCTCGCGCCGGTGGCCGAATTGCCCGGCACCAAGGTGCTGCTGCGTGGCAACCACGACTACTGGTGGACGAGCGTGGGCAAGCTGCGCGCGGCCCTGCCGCCCGGAATGCTGGCCCTGCAAAACGACGCCGTGCGGGTGGGGAGCGTCGTGGTGTGCGGCTCACGCGGCTGGCTGACGCCGGGGCACGAGCCCCTCTCGGGGGATGATGGGCGGCTGCTGCTGCGCGAGGCCGAGCGGCTGAAGATGAGCACCCAGGCGGCGGCTCGGCTGCGGCAGCCCGGCGACCACCTCATCCTGATGCTGCATTATCCGCCGGCCAGCCCGCCGTATCCGCCCAATCCCTTGACGGCGGTGATCGAGACTGCGCGGCCGGACTTGGTCGTGTACGGCCACCTGCACGGCGTGCCGCCCGAGCGGGCCCTGCGGCAGGTGGGCGATATTCCCGCCTGCCTGGTGGCGGCCGACAGCCTGAAGTTTCGGCCCAGGCTGCTGCTCGATACAGATCAAGCCTGAACCTTTGCCCGGGCGTCTCCGGGAACACGCGGGCTTGCCGCTATGCTGGAGCCGGAGGGCAGGCTTGCAGGATTCGGAGAAAATTCAAGACCGGCTGGTCGCTGACCGCAAGGTGCGGGCGGTGGCCCAAGCCGGCAGCCACGGCACGGAAGAAGCCTGGACGGGCAGCCAGCCCACTTTTGTGGCCTTCGAGCGGGGCCTGCTCTCGCCACTCACCGAGATGCGGCTCGGCGTAAAGGTGCAGCGCTACCCCTTCGAGAAGCTCGAAGCCTGGCGCGACTGGGAGACGGCGCGCGAGGAAGCGCCCATCGCCCTGCTCGCCACCAGCCGCGTGGTATACGACCCCACCGGAAATTTCGGCCGCATTCAGCGCACCCTCTGGAACCTGAATGCCGAGCGCCTCGCGGCGCACCGCGAGGACCTCCTGAACCAGGCTGCGGCGCGGCTGGACGCAGCCCGGCGGGCCTACACCGGCCCCGGACACGGCGCGCAGGAACAGTTGTTGGCCCTGGCCGAAGCCCGGCAAGTGGCCGTGAGCCTCCTCTATCCGGCCCTGCTGACCCACATCCACCGCTGGCCGGAGTTCGAGATCCGGTTGCCCCACGCCTGGCACGTGTCGGCCGGGCTGCGCTTTCCCAAGGCGGTGTATCACCTCGACGGTCTGTACGGCTTTGGCGGCGAGGCCGAGGCACGCCGGGTACTGCTCGCTACGCGGGGACTGGGACTGGTGGAGCAGGAAAAGCGCGCCCGCGCGGCCTTTCAAAGCGGCTACTACGATGGAGCGGTGCGCTACCTGCGCGACGAGACGGCCCGTACCCACCGTGCGGACCTGGAGCGCTGGACCTACCTTTCGAGCGCCCGCCGCGACAAGCTGGGCGTTTTGATGGGCGTGACGCTCAGCCCCCTGGGCCCCGCCGCGCTGGCGCTGACCGGCGAAGTGCTGGCCGACGCACGCGAAGGCCGCTAAGCCAGGGGGTTGGCTCCCCGGAGGCGGAGCGTTGATTTCCCACCCTCTGAGCAGCCATGGAGGGCGATGGAGCAGAGGTACCGGGACGCAGCAGCTCTCCCCGAGAAGAAACGAATGGTCTGAGGAGGCCCCATCCCAATCCAGCATGCCCACCTCGCCTACGGCGGGCGCTCCCGGGGTGGTGGCGAGAAGCAGGAGAACGGACGGGAAAGAGGCGTGCGGCACAGCCCGGCCTCAGGCACGCCGCCTTCTTTCCCAGCGCGCCGCGCTGCCACCTGCGGCCCCGCCCCGTTCCTCGTACCCAACGCCACAAACTTCACCGCCTCCCAACCCGTAGGGGGGAGGGGGAGGCCCGGCCACCGAGCTCTGCCCCTCCTTCTGCAGGTGCAGCTCCTGAGCTTGCTCAAATGGCGGGGTTGAGACGCGGTGGCCCTATGGGCGACGTCAACGTAAGCAGATCAAATGAAAAGACCCCGGCTGGGCCGAGGTCTTTCTTGGTGGGACGTGTAGGACTTGAACCTACAACCCGCTGATTAAAAGTCAGCTGCTCTACCGATTGAGCTAACGTCCCCAGGGTGGATATGCCCGATTTTTTGCCTCTGCACGTGCTCGGGCCCTCGTGGCTGGAGCACTATAGCCAGTCGTGCAAGGGATTGCAAGGCGTGAAGAGCGGCTGATCGTCGCCAGCAAGTTGCTACCAGCTGGGCTCCTGCCTCACACACCCTTACGAGGGACTTTGCTCAAAAGCGGTCGAGCTTGCCTGAATCAGTGGGTGGCCACAGGCGCGGAGACCGGGGCAAGAGGCTGGCAACAGGCGCAGGGCGTGGTGCCGCTTGGGCGCTGGCGGTCTCCACCCTGTGCTGCAGGGTTGAGGGATGACTCTCCCCGTACCCCGCGCCACAGGTGGGGATCAGGGGAATTTCAGTCGTCCCTGAGGATCGCTCCCCGTGCTCTCGATCTGGATGCAACTACACACTGGAATCAATCCTCAAATGGGTCTCCACAACTGCTCTTTGGTTGACATGGGAGTCGGCGGGAGCCTGGGCGAGCAGTTCAGAGGCAAGGCGTTTCCAGGGAATGATGTTCACCCGAGCAGCTTTGCCCAACGCGAGCTGACGCGACGGGGGCCGCCCCGACGCGTCGGGCAGAGGGACACTTTTCAGGGCAGAGTCGGCACCAAATGGCGCAGCGATCACGGTGATGCGGTCGACGAGGGCCGTCAGGAGAGATTTCCACACTGGACAGATCTCTCCTCAGGCCTGGCAGGGGAGCTCAGTGATGATCGGCGCTCCCCCGAAGACCCCATTTATCCAATCAAGCCACTTTGTAACAATCACCTCAATGATGTATGGTCGCTATGATAAATTTAGTCCCCCAATAGGGATAACCTACTGGGGAAGCAGTGATGGGGGTGACCCGGTTTCGACAGGGGTTGCAGACCATGAAGCAGCGAGCCGGGGCGCCCAAGGCCTCGTTAACAATGGGCAACGCCTTTAACTGGCAACCAGAACTACGCTCTCGCGGCTTAATCGCCATGAGCACTGCGCAGAGCTTGGCCTTTTGGCTTTGATGCGGTGAACCTAAAAAAGGCTGCCCCGCTCCGGGGCGAACACCAAGCGGACATCGCCGCACCTCAGGTGCCCCGAGACCCCGCGGAAGTGACGGAGATGCGCTGAAGCTGCTGCCCTGACAGCCCAGCAAAGATCCCAAGGGCCAAGCGTGCGGGGCCTTCCCACTGGGGAACTGCACGACGGAAATCCAATTAGATGGGAACGCTCGTAGGACAGCTGAACGCGAAGAGCCTTTGGACGGCGGTTCGACTCCGCCCACCTCCACCAACAGCCCCCAGGTGAAAGCCTGGGGGTTCTCCTCTGCCTGGACTCGCCTCAACTTCAGCCCCGCATTGCTCGCGGCTGCCTCCGGAGCCTGCCACACTTGAAACGGTGCGGGACTCGACGACAGCGCCTGCACGTCGACCACCGTGAAAGGCGTCAGCACCTCAGGCAAGGCCGCAACCAGATCCGCTTGATGGGTCAGACGCAGGCTCACTTCGCGCGTGATCCGTCTACTCCCCCGGCGCCCCCGCACGTGCGCATCAGTGAGCTCACTATGGGCCGTGGCGGGCAGGCGCAACCTCTCGCGGCCAAGAGAGGCCAGCTGGTGTGCCCGTCCCTGATGCGCACTCTCCCGGGGATTCCAGACGCACTTCAGCGCCGTTCCCCGGCGTTCAGCGATGGCCAGGGTCTTCGCGCTCAGGTTCTGCAGGTCCGGCCGGACTCCCTCTGGCCAGCGCCCCTCCGGACTCTGGCCGGAACAGATCCACCAGGCTGCTGGCATCCGTGTGCACAAGAAGCTGATCGCAGACAGGTCCATGCGCTACTGCCACCTTCACCGCGTACGCCTCGACTGACATCGACTCCCGCGTGTTCACATCTCCAAAAAGACGGTACGCAGGCTCTCCAGGAAAGTACGCACCCCATGCACCGCGTCCATCCGGCCCCACGGCCCCGTCTGCAAATACGTGGGGCGTCACCGCGCAACTCTATAGCCCGTGCCAGGTTCACCGATCGTCGTGCCAGCCACTGGTGCCCGGAGATAAGCCAGTGGTTGTCCGGACCGCAGCTTGGCCGCTTACCTGCCGAAGCGAGTGGCCCCATTCCAGGAAAGCGGCACCTGCTCAGAGTCGGCCTGTCCCCCAGAAACCTTAGAGCGGCGTGCCCAGCATTACAGCAGTGAACGCCAGGGCTTCTTCTCTGGGCCTGACCGAGAGCGCGTGAATCAGCGCCGGGAGGCCCTCCGGGGGCAGGTTCTCCAACGCTTGAGCGGCGGCACCAGACAAGGGGCGGTTCAGCTTGACCCGCAGCAGAGCACGCAGGGTCTGGGCAGGGTCGATCGGCACGTCGACTTCTGCCGGGGCTGCTCTGGGTGTGACCGGCTTGCGAGGGAGGCGCGCAACAACGGGCTTCTGAAGCTGAGGCGAGTAATCCCACTTCTGAGGATTTTTGATGGCGTCCACCACTGCCGAAGGCACAGACCTGGGCTTCCAGCCCTGCTGAATGCGGTGCTCGACCGCGTGAATCGCCGGGAGGATGCGCTCCGGGTAGTCCGCTGAAGGTGTGGCCGCAACGCTGGAAATCACGCCACGCCGCTGAAGTTGCTCCACCAGTTCAGGGCGGGCAGCGGAGCGGAAGCGGTAGGTGAGCGTGCGGCTGCCTCCCCGCCCCCCGTCTTCGACCACTGAGAGGTACTCCTCCTCAATCAACCGCTCGTGCGCTGCGTCAAGCCCCCGCAACACGGTGTCCATGCGTCCATTGATCCCACAGGCCAGCAGCCAGTCGCGCAAGTTGACGCGCATCTCCTGGGCCAGTTGATCCCCACGGATGCGGTGAGCGGCCAGACAGCGGTACAGCGCGCGGCTCGGGCTGCTGCCCAGGCGCATCATCAGGTCACCGTCCAGAATCTGGTACAGCCCGTCGCGAATCAGTGATGCGAACGTGGTCGTGAACACCACGTCAATCAGTGAATCCGGGCTGACCTGAACGCCCACCGTATCGGAAAGCTGCGCGTCGTCATCGAGCCACAGGTCCGAAATCAGTCCCGTCGAAACTGTGCGGCTCTCCGCTTTCGCTCCGCCCCCCTGCCAGCGCGCCGTCATCTCCCAGCGGACCGAGGCCAGGCGGAGCACGCCTTCGCGCAAGCGGACGTAATCCTTGCTGGAGCGCGACAGCCCCACCATGCCAATCAGCACCCCCGGGGGAACACGCAGGCGGTTGTTCTCCGGACAGCCCGCCCGGAAAAAGAGCGTTTGCAACGCCACGAGGATGTCACCGTCGAGTCCGTATGGCCTTCCCCGGTGGGCATGCCCCGCCACGGCGTACCACACGCCATTGGCCTCAAACTCCGCCATCCACTCCTTTTCCCTGGGCGCTGCCTGTGAAGCGCTCACAATGCCGGCGCGGGCCAGGTCCAGTTCGCTGATGCGCGGGTTCTGCATTACCTGATTGTAATCAACTCCAAAAGATCCCTTTTGATTTGATGATCAATCAAAGGAGTGGGTATACGCCGTTCTGGAGGTACTTATACAACCTGTATTCCGCACTTTCCCCGCGCGAATACCGCACTTTGCCCGCAAAAGGACCGCACTTTCCCCGCGTGGCAAGCTGCCAGAACGCCCGATTCGAACCCTGGATACACGGGGAAAGTACGTCGAACCGGCGGGGAAAAGGTGTCGGCTCCACGGGTAAAGTGCGTGACTCGCGCGGGGAAAACACGTGGGTCGCGCGGGTAAAGTGCGGTATTCGCCCCTCTTCCCCTCCGGGCCAGCGCTGCGCCCGACCCCTCCACCGCCTGGCGGACAGCACGCAAGTCGCGCCCATGGCAGGATGACCAGCGACCATGCTGACCTATCAGACGGGAGACGCGACCAGACCCACTGGCACAGGTACACGGGTCATTGTCCACGTGTGCAAGGACATCGGCGCGTGGGGCGCCGGCTTCGTCGTGCCACTCTCCCGCCGGTGGCCAGAACCGGAAAGAGCCTACCGGGCCTGGGCAAAAGAACCCGGTGACGTGCCGTTCGCGCAAAGGTGTCCGCACGGACCTCCCTCCTGTTCGGTACGAGGCCGTCCGCATAGGTCTGGCCCATGTTCGTGACTTTGCCCAGGAACATCAGGCGAGCGTGCATATGCCCCGCATCGGCGCAGGACTGGCGGGCGGAGACTGGGTGATCCTCGAGGGCATCATCCGCGATAAACTCGCAGACCAGGATGTGGCGGTTAGCGTATATGACCTCCCGGTCCGTCCATGACTTCCCTGACCTTCGGGCACATTCATCTGGGCGTGGCCGCAGCTTTTCCGGAACTCGCCCGTCCGCCGGCCCTGCTCTGCGAGGATGAAATTTGCAGCACGGACGGTGCCCCCAGTCAGTACATCGGCACGCGCCTGCTGCTCCTCAGCTGCCTGGAGGTGCTGCTCGCCCTTCCCACGGGTCCACACGGGGACGCGGCGCTCAAGCGGGCCTTTGCGTTCACCAAGCGGATGCTCGTATCACCGGATGACCAGCCCACCTCTCTGGCCGAGATTGAATTGACCGGGGGGCAGCCCGCCTGGTGGTTTCAGCGCGCGCAGCCTTTCGCTGGATGCGCAGAGGGTGCGGCGTCTCGCGCGCCACTCGGAGGCACTCGCGCACCTCATCCGGCGTGATGGCATGGGGTTGCTCGCCCTTTGCACTGGGCATCGGCAGCTTATTTGTCGGGTCCCGCTTGAGGAGCTCCTCTTCGACCGCCCACCGAAATGTTGCCCTCAAACCTCGCATCATGGCTGCAACTGCGCCCACCTTCATTCCTCGCTCGAACATGGCTTCCTGGCAGAGAATCAGGACAGCGCGTGTGATCTCAGAGACTGCAGGCTGACGCTCTTGTGATTCAACGAATCTACTCAGGTCCGTCACTGCCTATAGAACCGCGTGGTCTCTTTAGAGCGTCGGAGGGCCTTCAGGTGACGTGCGTGCGCCTCGTGCAACTGCATCAATTCCATAGCAAATCACTCCCCGCCACCAGGGCCAGGGGAGCGACTGATTGTTGGGTTCATCCATTCAAAGGATGCGGTGAAGCCCGTGTCTTTGCGCTTGGCACGTGCTGGGGCAAAAGCCTCTTAAAAGTCAGCCGCTCTACCGATTGAGCTAACGTCCCGCTGGTGCCGCACTCTTCTCCCGCTGCCTTGTTCAGGTCAGCGGGAGTGAGTACACGGGCGGAACTCGGGTGTGTCAACGCGGATGGGACTTACCTTCCGCGCGGCGGATTGTTTGGCAGCCTCGGCGGCTTCATGCCCGGGCCCATCCCCTTGCCCCCTGGACCTGAGAAGCGCTGAAGCATCTTCATCATGTCCTTCATCTGTTCGTGCATTTTCAGGAGCCGGTTGATGTCCTGCACCTCCACCCCGCTGCCCGCCGCAATGCGCTTGCGGCGTCGGCCGTCAATAATCTTGGGGTTGTGCCGCTCTTTGAGCGTCATGGACGAGATCATGGCGTCGATACGCTGAATCTGCGCCTCATCCACGTTGAAGCCCTCGGGCAGCGCGCGGCTCATGCCGGGAATCAACTTGAGGAGATCCCCCAACGGTCCCATCTTGCGAATCTGGCGCAGTTGCAGCAACAGGTCTTCGAGGTCGAACTCGCCCGGCTTCTTGACCTCCATCGCCTTGAGGTCCGCCTGCTCGGCCCGCTCGATCAGGCCCAGCACGTCGCCCATGCCCAGGATGCGCCCGGCGACGCGGTCCGGGTAGAAAGGTTCGAGGCCGGCCAGCTTCTCGCTGGTGCCCGCAAAGTAGATGGGCTTGCCCGTGACCGAACGTGCCGAGAGCGCTGCCCCGCCGCGTGCGTCGCCGTCCATCTTGGTGATGATCAGGCCGGAGAGTGACACCCGCTCGTCGAACACGCGGGCCACGTTCAGCGCCTCCTGACCCGTCATCGCGTCCACCACGAGCAGCGTCTCGGTGGGCGCGAGTTCGGCCTTGAGGTCCGCGAGCTGGTCCATCAGCGCCTCGTCGATCTGGAGGCGGCCCGCTGTGTCCACGATCACGAGGTCGCGGAAG
Organism: Deinococcus hopiensis KR-140; assembly: GCF_900176165.1. Lineage (NCBI taxonomy): Bacteria > Thermotogati > Deinococcota > Deinococci > Deinococcales > Deinococcaceae > Deinococcus > Deinococcus hopiensis. The sequence goes on along the minus strand of NZ_FWWU01000009.1, from coordinate 1,097,759 downwards.
TCTTTTTTCAGGTACTCGTCGAGGCGGCCCTTGGTTTCCTGCGGCGTCTCGCCGTCGTTTACCTTGAGGACCGGCACGCCCACCTGCTTGGACAGCACTTCGAGCTGGTCACGCGCGGCGGGACGCTGGGTGTCGGCGGCCACGAGCAGCACGCGGCGGCCCTTGCCCTTGTAGAAGGCGGCGAGCTTACCGGTACTCGTGGTCTTGCCCGCGCCCTGCAACCCCACCATAAACCAGACGTTGCCGTCGTTTTTTAGCGTGGGCTGCTTGCTCTCGCCGCCCAGGGTCTCGATCAGTTCGTCGTGGACGAGCTTCACGATGGTCTGCCCGGCGCTCAAGGAGCCCTGGACCTCCTGGCCGACCGCCTTCTCGCTGACCCGCGCCACAAAGTCCTTGGCCGTGTTGAAGTTCACGTCGGCTTCGAGGAGGGCCATACGAATTTCGCGCATGGTGGCCTTGACCTGCGCTTCGGTGAGTTTGCTCTCCCGGCCTACCCGGTCGAGGATGTCCTGCAACTTGTTCCCGAGGGCCTCAAACATGGGGCGAGTCTAGCGCGCGTCGGGCAAACGCTTGGTGTAGCCTCCCCCCATGCCTGCCAAGCTGGTGCGTGACCGTATACCCGAACGCTTCCCTGGGGGCACCTACCGGAAGCTGGATGAGGCCGAGTACGCGGCGGCCTTGCTGGACAAATTGACGGAAGAAGTCGAGGAATACCGTGCGGACCGGACAGCGGAGGAGCTGGCCGATGTGCTGGAAGTGCTGCACGCGTTGGCCGCTTTCCATGGCCTGATGCCGGGCACTCTGGAAACGCTGCGGGCGAAGAAGGCGGCGGAACGGGGCGGGTTCGAGGAGCGGGTGTGGATGGAATACAACCCCGACCAAACGAACGCCCGTTAGCTTCTTCGCGCTAGACTGCCCCCATGAACAAAGCTGTGATCGTCTCGGCGTCCCGCACACCGACGGGGAAGTTTCTGGGGACCTTGCAGGACGTGAGTGCCGTTGACCTCGGGGCCACCGCCCTGCGCGAAACGCTGCGGCGCGCGGGAATCCCGGCCGAACTCGTCGAGGAAGTCGTCATGGGTCAGGTGGTGCAGGCGGGCAGCGGCCAGAACCCGGCGCGGCAGGCAGCGCTGAAGGCGGGCTTATCCCACGAGGTGGGGGCGCTGACGGTGAACAAGGTGTGCGGCTCGGGCCTCAAGGCCGTGATTCTGGCGGCGCAGGCCATCCGCGCGGGGGACCAGACGGTCATGCTGGCGGGCGGCATGGAGAGCATGAGCAACGCGCCCCACCTGCTGCCAGGAGCCAGGAAGGGCTACCGCCTCGGGCACGCGCAAGTGTTGGACGCCAACACGCACGACGGGCTGTGGTGCTCAATCAACGACGAGGGGATGGGCCTGACCGGCGAGCGCGTGGCCGAGAAGTACGGCATCGGGCGCGACGAGCAGGACACCTACGCCACGGGCAGCCACCAGAAGGCCGTTTCTGCCCAGCAGGCCGGACGCTTCAGCGAGGAGATCGCGCCCGTGACCGTGAAGGGCCGCAAGGGCGACGTGGTGGTGGACACCGATGAGGGACCGCGGGCCGACACCTCCCCCGAAACGCTGGGCCGCCTCAAGCCCGCCTTCAAGAAGGACGGCACCGTCACGGCGGGCAACGCGCCCGGCCTGAACGACGGAGCCTCCGCCCTGCTGGTCATGTCCGAGGAGGCGGCCAAAACCCACGGTCTGACCCCAATGGCCGAGATCACCTCCTACGCAACGGGCGGCCTCGCCCCCGAGTGGGTAATGATGACGCCCGTACCCGCCACACGCAAGCTGCTGGAAAAAAGTGGCCTGGGGGTCGGGGACGTGGACCTGTGGGAGCTGAACGAAGCCTTCAGTGTGCAGAGCCTCGCCGTGCAGCGCGAGCTGGGTCTGGACCCGGAGCGCGTCAACGTGAACGGCGGCGCAGTCGCGCTGGGACACCCCATCGGCGCGTCGGGTGCGCGCATTCTCGTCACGCTGCTGCACGCGCTGAAGCAGCAGGACAAGGAGACGGGCGTGGCGACGCTGTGCATGGGCGGCGGCAACGGTCTGGCCCTCAGCGTCCGGCGTCTCTCGTAAGCTGGACGCATGACCCAAAACGCTGCCCCCACCCTGTGGATTATCCAGAGCCGTTACCTCAAGGGTGGAGACGAACTCGCCGCCGTCACGCCCCGGCACCGTGCCTGGCTGGACCAGCACTACGTCTCCGGCCTTTTCCTGACCTCGGGCCGCAAGGTGGACGGCACGGGCGGCGTGCTCCTGGCCCAGGCCGAGAGCCAGGAGCAACTCGAAGAGGTGTTCAAGGCGGACCCCTTTGTGCTGGAAGGCTGCTCGGCGTACACGTACACGGCCTTCACGCCGGTCAAGCGGAGCAAAGCCGTGATGCTGGAAGGCGTCCCGCTGGTGGAATAAGCGGTCAGCCGTCAGTTTTTTTGCCTGGAGCTGATGACTTTAGGCTGAAAGCCTAAGGAGAAAACATGAAATTCGGAGTCATTGGAGCAGGACAGATGGGCGGCGGCATCGCGCAAGTTGCCGCGCAAAGTGGCTTTGACGTCGTGGTCCAGGACGTGAAGCGGGAGTTTCTGGCGCGTGGGCAGACCTCGGTGGAAAAGAGCCTCGCCAAGCTGCACGAGAAGGGCAGGTTGATGGGGACGCCCGCCGAAGTCATGGGACGCATTCAGTTCACGACGGAGCTGACAGACTTTGCCGACTGTGACCTCGTGGTGGAAGCCATCGTGGAAAACGAGGCGATCAAGGCGCAGGTGTTCCGGCAACTCGGCGAAATCGTCAAACCCGATGGGATTTTGGCGAGCAACACGTCCTCCATTCCCATCACCAGCCTCGCCACGGCCTCGGGACGGCCCGAGCGTTTTATTGGGATGCACTTTATGAACCCGGTGCCACTGATGCAGCTCGTGGAAGTCATTCGCGGCCACTCCACCTCCGACGAGACGGCGCAAAGGGTAACGGAGGCAGCTCGGGCGATGGGCAAGACGCCCGTGGAGTGCAACGATTTTCCCGGCTTCGTGTCCAACCGCATCCTGATGCCCATGCTTAACGAGGCCATCCAGTGCGTCATGGAAGGGGTGGCCGCACCCGAGGCCATCGACTCGGTCATGAAGCTGGGCATGAACCACCCGATGGGGCCGCTGACGCTGGCCGACTTTATTGGGCTGGATACCTGCCTCGCCATCATGGAAGTGCTGCACGAGGGCCTTGGGGACGACAAATACCGTCCCAGTCCCCTGCTGCGCAAGATGGTGCAGGCGGGGCTGCTGGGCCGCAAGAGTGGGCGAGGCTTCTATACCTACTGACGCCGACCCGCACTGACGCGCACTTTGACCGGGGCCGGCGAGCGAAATGCGCATGGGGGAGAATGGGGCGCCGCGAGGGATGCCCTTCCACGCGCGGCGCCCCATTCGGACAACTGCGCCAAACGCTGGGCCTCGCCCTGACGGGAACGGTGCTGGCCCTGGGCAACGCCGCCTATGCCGGATGCACCGCCTCCGCCCAGGCCGATGCCAAGACCGTCCGCACCGCGGCGAAAAACACGGCCGAGGAGGGCAAGGCGCAGGTAAGTGGCGGCAGGGCGCAGGTGACGGGCACCATCAGCCTGCATGGCGAGGAACGCCTCAGCAGCAAGGTCATGGGCCAGACGTTCCGGGGGGGTGCTCCTCGCCCGCGGCGGCTGCACCTGGCGGGCCACGGGTTACGAGCAGAGCTGGGCAACCGGACGAGGGCGGGCCCACGCCCGCCTCCCTGTCTTCGCTGAAAAAGCCGACCGTTGACGGCCCCCTACCTCCCCTGCCCGTGATACTCCGCGTTTGGCACGAAGCCCAGCGCGCTTGACACCCGGTTGGTCATGTTGAACATGCCGATCACCTGCACGAGTTCCACGATCTGGTGATCATCCAGCCCCGCCGCACGCAGGGGCGCAAGGTCCGCTTCCGTCACCGCAGCCGGGTGCAGGGTCAGTTTCTCGGCGTACTCGGCCAGGGCGTTCTCGCGAGGAGAGAGGCGGGCGTGACGCCAGTTGACGGCCACTGCGTCGGCCTTCACCGCGTCGCCCGAATACCCTCGCAGGGCCGCACCGTGCGAGACCGCGCAGTACAGGCAGCGGTTGACGCTGCTGACCACCACAGCCACGAGTTCGCGCTCGGCGTTACTCAGGTGCCCCTCCTTGTTCAGCAGCAGGTTGAAATAGTTCCACCATGCCAGGAACTGTTCGCCGTTGACTGCCTGCGCGCGGAACACGTTGGGCACAAAGCCAATGTTGTCCTGCGCCTTGCTCCACAGCCTGCGCACACCTTCTGGCACCTCAGACCCGTCTGGCACAGGCAGGAAGGAGATGCGGGCCGCCTCATCCGTTGTGGTCATACGGGAAGCTTAGCGCACCGCTCCTAACGGGCGTTTGCCTCACGGCTGGAACCCCCGCCTGCACTTCCGCGTACCGGAAGGCGTATGAGCCTCGCTTTTCTCGCCTTTCTGGTGGTCTGGCTGCTGGGCATGGCCGCCACCTTCGTTCCGGCGCTGCCCGCCACGGTCATCATCTTCGCGGGTACCGTGGCCGCCACCCTCATCGACGGCTTTCAGGTCTGGCCGGACCTGCCCTTTCTGACCACCTTCGCGGTGATCGCCGTGCTGATCAGCATGGTCGACAACGTGGCCTCGGCGTGGGGTGCGCGCAAGTACGGCGGCAGCAAGCAGGCCGTGTGGGGAGCTGTGATCGGCGGCCTGGTGGGGATTTTGCCCGTCATTCCCTTCGGCCTGATCCTGGGACCGCTGGCCGGAGCCCTGATCGCGGAACTCTTCATCGTCCGCAAGCCTCTGGCCGAAGCGCTGCGCTCAGCGTGGGGCACGCTCGTCGGGCTGCTGACGGGCCTCGCCGCCAAGCTGGTGCTTCACCTCTTGATCGGCCTGTACGAGCTGTGGCGGCTGTGGGACCCGGCGCGGAGCCTCGTGGGCTGAGTGGGACGCAGAGGGGGGCTGAGCCCTGGCTCCCCTTGTCTTTGCTGATCCCCAGCGGCCAAACGCCGAGGGCCAACGGCTCCCCTCACTTCAGCGCTGCCAGGATCGGCCACAGCCCCAGCGCCGTCAGGGCCAGGACGGGCAGCAGGGGCAGCAGGGTGGCCAGCAGCGCGCGGGAGGACGGACCCACAAGCGTCCGGAAGCCCCGGTAGGCGAGGGCGAACTGGGCGAGCGTGCCAAGCCCCATCGCGAACAGGGTCACGCGGGTCAGTGGGGCCACGGCCACGGCCCGCAGGGACTCCCGCTGCGCGGCGAGCAGGTCATGGCCGGGCGGAAGGGCGGGCATCTCCGGCGCGGGCAGCACCAGCAGCAGCGCCGCGAGCAGGGCGTAAGCGGGGGGCAGGAGCACGAAGGTGGCCCCGTAGACCTCGGCCGCCCGGCCTTCACGGCCCGCCCCCAGGAACCCCAGACCCGCCATCAGCGCCGCCCCCACCACCGTCAGGAAAAAAGTACCGAAGACGTTGGTGGCCTGCGCGGCGAAGGCGGGGGCCGCGTGGGCCTGTCCGGACAGGGTGCCCACCACCGGACGCATCAGCAGGGCGTAGAGCACCCCGGCGAGTAGGGCCGTAAGCAGCATGGGAGCCGCGTAGCGGTGCGCGAGGGGCGCGACGGCCCGCAGACGTCCGAAAAAAGTTGTCGGCGAGCGCAGCAGTTCGGCGGCGGGTGGCGCTTCCGGAGGTGGGGGCGGCGGGACGGGGCGAGAATGTGGTGGGCGGCGGGCCATGTGGAGTCACTCTAGCGGGGGCGAAATGGGTGGGATGCCCTGGCCGCCAGTTCAGGAGACCCGGCGGCCCTTTCCCAAGACCGAGAACGCAGCGCCGTCTTTCCGTCCCTTAGCGCATGGCCCCCTGCAAATGGGTCAGGGCCTGCTGCACCGTGGGCAGGGTCAACGCCGCTGTCAGCAGGCCGAACAGCACGATGACGACGTACGCCGCGCTAAGCCAGGGCCCGGGCGCTGCGCGCACCTGTGGGTCTTCTTTTGGCGTGAGCCACAGGTGCAGCACCGCCAGCACGGCCACCCCAAACAGCAGCGCGCCCAGGGCCAGGGGCAGGGCCAGCGATTGATTCTTGATCAGGATGGTGGCCTGATCCGCGTCCGGAAACCTGCTGCCCGCCAGAAAGGTGCCCAGCCCCACCGCCAGCGTGTTGTTCAGGACGTGGACAATCACGCCGTTCCAGAGGCTGCCCGTATGCTGGGCCAGCCGCGCCAGGGCGTAGGCCATTGGCAAAATGCCCACCACGCTGGCGGGAACCCCGTGCGCGAGGCCAAAGGCGAAGCTCGTGGCGAGGGCGGCCACCAGGAACCCGGCTGCCCGCTCGTGCCCGCGCAGCATCAGGCCCCGGAAAGCCACCTCCTCGGCAAAGGGCACCAGCACGCCCGCCGCGAGCAGCAGCGCCCACAGGTCCGGTCCATGTCCCAGGAATCGGGGGATCGCGTCAGCTCCCTGAGGAAAGAGGGTCACGAACGCCACGGCAAAGGCGCGCGAGGCCAGAAAGGCCAGCACGAAGGCCGCGAGCGCCGTACCCCATGAGGGCGGTGTACGCCAGCGGGTGTCCCGCACCAGTGCAGTCAGCGCGGGACGGAAGGCCAACAACCCGACCAGCACCGTCGTCACGAAGGTGAGCAGCAGCGCGGTGCCCAGCGGCAGGCCCAGGCCCACCCGAACGGTCCTTCCCGGCAGGGGCAGCGGAATGGAAGCCGCGAACACAGCGGAAGCCAGGTTCTGCACGGCCAGCAGCGTCAGCGCGGCGCGGTTGCCGTCCACGGCGCGAATGCCCGGTGCGGGCATGGAAGACACGGGAGCGGGCGCGGCGTCCGGGGCGGTCATGCCCGCAGCGTACCGCGCCGCACACGGGAGCCGCCAACAAAACCCTGGAACGGCTCGGCGGACCTCCGCGCCGGGGTCCACTCAGGCCGTCAGCACCCGGATCGCCTCCTCCAGCGCCCCGTCACTGACCTGGTGGTGCAGCACGAACCGCACCGAATCGGGGCCCAGGGCGCTCGCAAGCACACCGGCTTGCGCCCAGTGGGCCACCTGCGCCGCAGCGTCGGGTAGGGTCACGTAGATGATGTTGGTCTGCACGGCGGCCAGATTCACGCTGTACCCGGCGTTTGCCAGGGCGTCCGCCAGCTGACGGGTGCGGCGGTGGTCTTCGCGCAGGCGGGCCGGGCCGTCGCGCAGGGCCACCAGCGCGGCCGCCGCGAGTACGCCCGACTGCCGCATACCGCCGCCCATCATCTTGCGGTAGCGGTGGGCCTGCCGCATCTGGGCCGCCGAGCCCACGAGCACGCTGCCGACCGGCGCGCCAAGCCCCTTACTCAGGCAGACGCTGACGGTATCGAAGTGCCGGGTAATGTCGGCCAGGGGCACGTCCAACGCCGCCGCCGCGTTGAAAACCCGCGCGCCGTCGAGGTGCAGGGGCAGGTCCTCCTCATCGGCCACCGCGCGGATGGCGGCCAGTATGTCCAGCGGAATGACCGTGCCTCCCGCCTTGTTGTGGGTGTTTTCCAGGCTGATCATGCCGGTGGGCGACTGGTGGATGGAGTGGCGCACGGCGAGGCGGACCCCCGCAGGATCGGGTACCCCCAGCGGTGCGGGCACGAAGCGCGGCACCACGCCGCTGAAGGTGGCCATCATGCCCAGTTCCCACTCGTAGATGTGCGAGCCTTCGGCGCAGATGACCTCCTCGCCCCGGCGGGTGTGCAGGGCAATGGCCACCTGATTGGTCATGGTGCCCGAGGGCATAAAGAGCCCCGCCTCGTGTCCGGTCAGGCGCGCGACCTCGGCCTGCAGGGCATTGACGGTGGGATCCTCGCCATACACGTCGTCGCCCACCGGGGCCTGGGCCATGGCTTCCCGCATCTCAGGAGTGGGGGTGGTAACGGTATCGGAGCGCAAGTCGGCCAGCACGCGGCGCTGGAGTTCGGGAAGGGCAGTCATGGGGAAATGCTAGAGCAGAGGACCGGGGGGCAAATGGCACGGAACGCAAAGAGTGGAGGTTGGAGGCGTGCGCCGGGCCCGCTACACCCAGCCGGAAAACCCATTCCCGTCGTCAACCGTGACGCCACTTCTGGCCCCCTGCCCTTTGCCCCCTGCCAATCGTCGGCTTCCTAACGTTGTGATCAAGGTCTGATCAGGAGGGACTTTAGGGTCAGCTCAGCCTGTAGCCAAAGTCGGACAGCACACTGCTAAGCGTACCGGGAACAACCTGGACATTTCGAACGTTGTAATGGAGGTTTCCTATGACTCAGTCCCAGAATTCCCTGATGCGCCTGTCGGATCTCGACCGCGACTACCAGCTTGACCTCGGCGACTCGGGCGCGTACAACCCCACCGGCAGCACCGTGTACGGCTACAACAACGAGAAGGTCGGCACCGTGCGTGACGCCCTGGTCGACTCCTCCTCAGGCCGCGTGCGCTACCTGATCGTGGACGTGGGCGGCTGGTTCTCTTCGAAGGAAGTCATGATTCCCATCGGGCAGGCCCGTATGGCCGAAGACGGCGTGTACTTCGACAGCCTGACCAAGGACCAAGTGCGCGACCTCAGCGAGTACCGCTACGAGCAGAGCTACACCAGTGACCACCAGAGCCTGGCGTCCGACGAGCGCGTCCTGCGCGCCGCGAACACGGCGGTGGACGAGACCACCTACCGTGAGAACGCCTTCCGCACCCCCGAACGCCTCCAGCTGCTCGAAGAACGCCTGCTGGTGAACAAGGAGCGCTTCCGGGCCGGGGCTGTGGAGATCGGCAAGCACGTCGAGACCCACACCGAGACCGTGAACGTCCCCCTGCTGCGTGAGGAAGTCGTCATCGAGCGCCACGCCGTGACCGACGCCCGCCCCGTGGAGGGCAACGTCACCCTGGGAGCCGCCACCGAGACGGTGCGCGTGGACCTGGAAGCCGAGCGCGCCAACGTCAGCAAGCAGGCTTTTGTTACCGAGGAAGTCGAGATCGGTAAGCGCACCGTGACCGAGCAGCAGACCGTGACCGAGACCATCGGACGCGAAGTGCTGGACGTAAACAAGACGGGCGAGGTGCACCTGGAGGGTGGCGACGTGTCGGGCAGCACCACGACCCGCACGAGCACCACCACGAACGACCTGACAGACACCGACCGCACGGGCCGCTGATCCGGGCATGAAGTGTGGGCGGGGGCAACCCCGCCCGCTTCGTTGTCGGAGTGCAGCCGAGCAGGGCCGCCAGGCTGTGACACCACTCAGCCAGATCGGCACATTTCCTCGCCTTTTTGTCAAGTTGTTGAGGAACGCTTCACACCTCCTTGCGGAAAGCAGGGAGCGGGAGAAGGGCGAACGTCGCGCTTGCCGGGTCAGGCGAAGCGGCACGGAACCGAAAGGAGCAAGGCCATGGACGAGCAAAAGCGGGACGCGCTGCAGCGCGACACGATTGAGGAGGGGCAGGTGGAGCGGGTCCCTTCCGAAGCCACCACGGAAACGCTGATCGCGCAGACCCTGACCGATCAGGCCATCGCGGAGCGCGACGTGACCACCCGTACGGGCAGCACCGAGACCCACACCGGAGAGGCCGTGCTGGACACCGGTGAACTCGCGCGTACCCTCGCGCAGGCCGGGGTAGAAGCCCGCGTGGGCGCGGGTACCCAGACCGCGAGTACACAGAGCGTGAGCACCCACACCCAGGAAAGCCGTCCGCCCGGCCTGCAGAGCCTGACCCCACAGTCTGTGCAGGCAGAGCGGCTCGTTGAGCGGGGCGAGGGGCGGCAAATCCTCAATCACCTCGTGCTGCACGAGGAACGCGCCCAGGTCGAGATCGAACGCGAGCGGGCCGGGCAAGTGGTGATCCGCCGCGTGGTCACCGAGCGCGAGGAAGTGGTGCCCATCACCCTGCGCCGCGAGGTGGTGGAAATTACGGTGACTGAGGGCGGCAACGGCAGCGTGGTCCTGAACGGTGAGCCGCTTGAAGTCGGGCGCACCTACGAGTTCGAAATGTACGAGGAACGCGCCGAGGTCCAGAAGCGGGTCTACCCCTTTCAGGAAATCACCATCGCCAAGCAGCTTCAGGCGTTTACCCAGACCGAGAACATCACCCTGCGCCGCGAGGAACTCGACGTGGAGAAGGTGGAGGTTCCGAGCGACGTGCTGAACGTGGAAAATGTTCACACCACCGTCACGCAAGGGGGCATCTCGGGAAACACCACCGTCCGGGTGGACGACACGAACCGCTAAAGCCTTCCCATTGACCCGCCCGCCGGCGCTCTATCCTCTTCCCCGTGGAGAGAAGCAGCCCGGCGGGCGACATCATCGAGACGCCGGACGGCTCGCGCACGGCGATGAGCGCGCGGTTCGGCGAGGCCTACGGTTCCCGGCATGGAGCAGCGGCGCAGGCCCGGCACGTGTTTGTGGAGGGCACGAACACGCACCTCAAAGACGCCTCGCGTGTGCTGGAGGTAGGTTTTGGCTTGGGCGTAAATTTCCGGGCGACGCTGGCGGATGCGGCGGCGCGGGGGGTGCCCCTGCGCTACCTCGCCTACGAGTTTGATCCCGCTCCAACCGAGGTCCTGCGGGCGGTGGCGGAGGGGGGTGAGGCTTCGGACCATCCGGTCTGGGCGGCGCTCCTGGAGGGTTGGGGCGCGCCCTCTCGCCTGCACGTGGAGGCGGAGAACGTCACGCTAACGGTCCGCTTCGAAAACGTTCTGACGGCCACGCTGCCGCAGGGCTGGGCCACCGCCGTTTACCTGGACGGCTTCTCGCCCGCGCATAACCCGGACGTGTGGACGCCGGAGTTTGCGGAGAGGCTGGCAGGAGCCCTCACACCTGGGGGAGTGCTCGCCACCTACAGCGCCGCTGGGCACGTTCGCCGGGCGCTCGCCGCCGCCGGACTGCGGGTGGAGCGCCGTCCCGGTCCCCCCGGCAAGCGCGAGTGCATGCGGGCGGAGCGGGAGGGATGACCGCACCCCACGTTGTCGTCGTCGGCGGAGGCGTTGCGGGCGCGGCCGTCGCGTATTTTGCCGTGCAGGGCGGGGCCCAGGTCACGGTGGTAGACGCCGGGCAACACGCGGCGAGCGGCGTGCCCTCGGCCCTGATCAATCCCGTGCGCGGGCAGTCGGGACGGGTGGACCCGCAGGGGCTGGAGGGCCTGCGCCTGACCTGGGCCCTCGTAGGCAGGTTGCGAGAGGCGGGGGTAGACATCCCTCACGGGCAAAGCGGCGTGCTGCGCCCCGTGCCCGATGGGCACACGCGGGGAAAGTTCGAGCGCAACCTTCCGGTGGACCTGCCCCACGCGTGGCTCGCGCCGGGTGACTTTCCGACACCCCTCGGCCCCGGCTGGCCACACGCCCTATGGCTGCCGGAGGGCGGCTGGCTGGACGGCGCGGCGTTTACGGTGGGCCTCCTGAACGTGGCACGGGCCGAGGTGGTGCGGGCGCGGGCGACGAAGTGGGACGCCCACTCGGTCACGCTGGAAGGCGGCGAAGTTCTGCACGGCGACGCCGTGGTGTGGTGCGGCGGGGCGGTGGGTGCGGGCTGGACTGGAATGACGCAGACCGTGCGTGCCGGAACGCTGCTCACGCTAAACCGCGCGGTGACGCAGGTGGCCGTGAGTTTCGGCGCGTACCTCGCTCCAGCGGCGCGGGGCAGCGTCCTCGGCGCCACGTTCGAGGCCCCCACGCCGGGGTGGCGGGAACCCGCGCTTCCCCTCTCCTCGCTGTGCTGGCTGTTGGGCAAAGCGGACGCGCTGACGGACCTTTCCGGAGCCCAGGTAGCGGGGCGCTGGAGCGGCACCCGCCTCTCGGGGCTGCAGGTGGGCCGGGCCGAATGGGGGGGCTGGCAGCTCTCGGGGCTGGGCAGCAAGGGCTTCCTTCTGGGGCCGCTGCTGGGGCGTCACGTGGCGGGTGACGTGTTGAGAACCTGCGGGGAAGCGAGAAGCGTCTAGACTGGCTTCATTATGGCGAAGTACCGCATCTGCTTGATCGAGGGCGACGGCATCGGCCACGAGGTCGTTCCCGCCACCCGCCGCGTTCTGGAGGCCGCTGGCCTGGACGCCGAATACGTCACCGCTGAGGCGGGCTACGAGTACTTCCTGGAGCACGGTACCAGCGTGCCGGGAGAGACGTACGAGGCCATCGAGAGCGCCCACGCCACCCTCTTCGGTGCGGCGACCAGCCCCAGCGGCGAGAAGCCCGCTGGCTTTTTCGGCGCGATTCGCCACCTGCGGCGCAAGTACGGCCTCTACGCCAACGTCAGGCCCACACGCACCCGCCCGGTGCCTGGGGCCTACGAGAACGTGGACCTCGTGATCGTCCGTGAGAACACCCAGGGCCTGTACGTGGAGCAGGAGCGCCGCTACGGCGATACCGCCATCGCCGATACGGTCATCACCAAGGACGCCTCGGACCGCATCGGCCGCTTTGCCGCTGCCCTCGCCATGAAGCGCCGCCAGAAGCTGACCGTGGTGCACAAGAGTAACGTGCTGCCCGTCACGCAGGGCCTTTTCATGAACACGATTCTGGAACACACCGCCACGGTGGAGGGGCTCAAGACCGAGACCATGATCGTGGACAACGCAGCCATGCAGCTCGTTCGCAATCCGGGGCAGTTTGACGTGCTGGTCATGACCAACATGTTCGGTGACATTCTGTCGGACCTCGCCGCCGGCCTCGTGGGCGGCCTGGGCATCGCGGCGAGCGGCAACGTGGGCGACGAATTCGGCATCTTCGAGAGCGTCCACGGCTCGGCCCCCGACATTGCCGGACAGGGCGTCAGCAACCCCACCGCCACCATCCTCGCCGCCGTGCTGATGCTGGACCACATCGGCGCGAACGACGTGGCCCGCAAGCTGGACAACGCGGTGAATACGGTCCTGGCAGAAGGCCCGCGCACCCGTGACCTGGGCGGCACAGCGAACACGGAGCAGTTTACGGATGCGGTAATTGCCCAGCTGCGTTGAGGCAGAGGGCCAAAAGCAGAGCGCAGAGAGCCGTAAAAGCCCTCTGCGCTCCGTCTCATACAGTGTTCGGCTTCTCCGCTCCGTCCCTCCGGGATTTCACGCCGCCCCATCACCGTCTTTCCTGCTCGCTCCGCTCGGGTCAAGCAGGGATTTCATTATTGATGAAGCGGAATGCTCATCGGACGGACTGCGGTTGAATCGTTTGCGGAGCGGTTCTATCCAAGCAGAGCGGGAAGGAGAGTCAATGGGTTCCCAGCTGCCCTTTGCTTCCTACTCGTCCCCCGTCTGCCCGTTCGGTGCGTCCACCTTCTTCGACTGGGAGGAGCCTTCCTGACGTAGGGAGATGGTCAGGACCACCATCGCCCCGATGGCGAGGAATTCGCTCTGCCAGTTTTGCAGAGACTGGAACCACAGTTCTGAGGTTCCCAGAAAGGCCAGGGGCGAGACGCGCTGGCCTCCGTGCAGCAGTTGCTCGTGGTTGTACTCCAGCGCGCCGCTCCAGACATGGACGGCGAACGAGGCCAGAAACAGACCGATCAGCGCCAGCGACAGGGAGTTGCGGTACAGGAACCCGGCACGTTGCCCCGGCTTTTGTTCTGAACCCTCACCCGGCGTTTCCTCGTCGGGATACTTGCTGGACTCCGCCGAGCCCCGCTGCTTGAGGTACACGGTCAGGATCACAAAAAAGCCCATCTGGAAAAACTCGCTCTCCCAGTTCTCGGCGGTGGCTTCCCAGAAGTGGCTGGTGGTGAGGTAATGGGCGTAGGCCACGGCCCTTTGCCCGTGGTCCACCTGATCGCCGTTGTAGTTGTGCCATCCCACCAGGCTCTGCCCCCACCAGAACAGGAGGAACAGCCCGAACACCACGGTGGAGAGGGCATTGTTCTTCCAGAATTGCCGCAGCCCCCCCTGCTGAAGGTCAGGGCCAGGCCGGGCAGGATCGCGCAGCGAATGGGAAGTCATGGTCACGGCAGTCTAAAAAGCGGGAGATACTACTGTTTTTTGATTTTCCCAAAGGACATTTACGAAGAGGGGGCACGCTCCTCTCCCCCCAGCGGCTGTAGAAGGCGGGCGGCTCCACACCCAGCGCACGCAGGTACACGTCGCCCTGACCCCGGTGGTGAATCTCGTTGTCGATGCCGTACAACACGCTTTCCAACGGCGAGAGCTTCCCCCGCGCCACCTGCCGCCGGGTGAGGTACCCGGGCACGGGGAAGGCGGGGAGCACGCCCTCCAATTTGGGCGTCTGCGCGTTCCAGACAGCGAGCAGGCTTGCCCACTATGGGCGGGTTTTTCTGTGCATCGCGTCCAGGCCCAGTCACCCGTTCGCAAGCCCTTCACGTTGTCGTCGGCGAGGCCCAACAGTTCCCAGGCGAGTTCGCCGAATGGCCGCATTCCGCCCACGGCAAAGGGGAAGAGGCCTTCCCGGAAAAACGCTTCGATCAACCCGTCGGGTCAGGCTCCGGTGCCCCTGCCAGAGGAACGAGGAGCGCTTCGGGCGTCATCAGGGCAGGCGTGGCAGCGACTTTGGTGGCCATTTGTTCGGTCCGGGTCATGGTTCTCCTGAGGGGCAACCAAGGCCAACCGGCCTCCTGAACCCAGAGCAGGTGCCTTTCAGAACCTGTCGTGATTCCCCGCTGCGGCCCGCGTGGTAGGCTCCCCGGTTGAGATGCCGCTTCTGACTGCCACTCTGTTGCCCTCCATCCGGTCCTTTGGGGGGCGGGCATGACCGTGATCTGTGCCCTGCTGTCGTGGCTCCTGGTGGGCCTGTTTATCCGCCTCAGCAAGGCGCGCGGCTGGGGCCAACCCATCCGCAAAGACGGCCCGCAGACCCACCTGCAAAAGGAAGGCACCCCGACAGCGGGTGGCGTGGCCTTTGTGCTGGCGCTCGCCGCCGTGTTTTTCCCGCTGCACTTCACTGGACACGGGGGTGGGCAGCGCGAGCTCCTCATCATGCTCGCGGCGCTGGCGATGGGCGTGATCGGCGGCATCGACGACTACCTCAAGGTCGTCTCGCGGATGCGCGGCAAGGGAAAGAAAGAGCTTCTGGCCCGCGAGAAGTTCCCGCTGCAATTTCTGGTGGGGCTGGTCTTCGCGTATTTCGCTGTTCCGCTCGCCAGCCACGAACTCTTTCCAAGCCTTGGTCAAATTCCCGACATCATCCTCTTGACGCTGGTGATGGTGGGGGCGGTGAATGCATTTAACTTCACCGATGGGCTGGACGGCCTGCTGGCGGGCGTCGCCATGATCGTGCTGCTGCCGCTGCTGGCCGTATCGCCCGTCTCCGCGCTGCTGGTGGCCGCGCTGCTGGGCTTTCTGTGGTTCAACGCCCACCCCGCCCGGGTCTTTATGGGTGACATGGGCAGCCACGCCATCGGGGCCACCGCAGCGGGGGCTTACGTGCTGTACGCCGACGTGTGGCTGCTGCCGCTGGCCGCCATCATCCCCGTCGTGGCCGTGCTGAGCGTGGTCATTCAGGTGGTGTCGTTCAAGACGCGGGGCAAGCGGGTCTTTCGTATGAGCCCCATCCAGCACCACTTCGAGCTGAGCGGCTGGCCCGAAACCCACGTCACCCTGCGCTTCTGGGTGGTGACGGCGGTGGCCACCGCGGCGGTGTGGTGGCTGCTGGGCGGCAGGCCGTGAAGGCTCTCAAGCCCAAGTGACACGGCCCATATGCGCGTTCTGCCCACCGCTTGGGGTGGGTCACGGACACGCTGGACTTCGGACCACACCGGGGGCAAACCCGCGCGGCCCAGGTGCAGCGGGGTCCGGACCTGGGCGGAATGGACCGGGCGCCATGAAGCCCGGTCCATTCCCTTCGGTTGATCTGGGCAGAACCTGATGCTCAGGAGTGACCCGGGCGAGTTCGCGCTGCGGGGGCGGCCCTATTTCGACCGACAGTTTCCCAACGGGCAGTATTTCGCCGCGCAACTGCACGCGCACCAATTCGCCCGTCACCTCTCCCTACGGTTACAGCGCGGGCAAAACCGTCTTCGGCTGACCTTCCGTCCTGACCGCTCGGACGCCTGGCCTGCAGCCCGCGGACCCGCAGGTGCTCGGGAGGACCTCAGGGCAGATCTCCAGGCCGTTTCCGAGGCCCTGGGGCACAACCTCGCGGAGATACGCCGGCTGACGCACCCCTTCCCGGCCGTCACAACCTGGGGCTGGGGAACACCGGGCCTTGCGCCGTTTCTTACGGGAAATGGAGGACGCCGCCCCTCCTCGGACCGGCGCAGAAGCAAACCGGTCACACAAGGCCCGGGCGTGTGGCCTGGGCCCCGTCCATCCTCGCGGCGTCACGCGCTGCCCTCACGGTCCCCTTCACACCCGCAGTGGTGACGCAGGACTACAGGGAAGGCAACGTGACGGTGGCGCGCCAGCCCCCGGCATGGGCGCCACCGTCACGTTGCCTTCCTACTCGCCTCCTTCGGGGATCCGGAACGCCTGCCTGGCCCTGCAGCCACCCCTGATAAAGATTGCGGTTGACCGGCGATGCAGTCATGGGCCAACCCGAGCGGAACGAGCAGG
Organism: Deinococcus hopiensis KR-140; assembly: GCF_900176165.1. Classification (NCBI taxonomy): domain Bacteria; kingdom Thermotogati; phylum Deinococcota; class Deinococci; order Deinococcales; family Deinococcaceae; genus Deinococcus; species Deinococcus hopiensis. The sequence continues at coordinate 1,081,258 of NZ_FWWU01000009.1, read as the reverse complement.
AAAAACGGCGACCGAAGGGCATGAAAGCGCCAGAGCGGAGAGGATGGAACGGATCATCCGGAACCTGTATGAGGGGGTTGGGAAGCGCTTTCCCCTTCACCTCCACGGCAGCCTGATGCTGTGGGAATACGTCCGCCAAGGGCGGCCTGCCGGGCAACCGCACGCCCGGTCCACGCCTGCGGACCAAACCCCTCATGTTGGCGGGCGTATAGCGCATGCGTCAACGTGCGGATTTCTTTTTGACCGAGCCCGGCGAGCGAAATGCGCGTGGGGGAGAATGGAGCGCCGGGAGGGCAGCGCCTTCCACGCGCGGCGCCATTCGGACAACTGCGCTAAGCGGTCCGCCACTCTACACTCCGGCTGTGCTTCTTCCCGATCTTCCCGTCCTTCTCGCCCGCCGCGCCCACCTGCCTGACGAGGGCACCACTGTCTTTCGCGTCGCCCACACCACTGAAACGGCTGGGCAGTTTGCGGTCGACCTCGTGGGAGACGCAGCGGTGCTGAGCCTGTATGTGGACGTGACGGCTGAGGAAGAAGGGCAGCTCGTGGACGCGGTGGGTCACCTGCCCGGCGTGGCGGGCGCGTACCTCAAGCGCCGCCCGGTGGAAGCCAGGCACGCGGCCAATGTGGCGCGCGAGTGGCTCTCGCCGCCGGACCCAGTGTGGGGAGAGGCCCGGCCCGAGGTGACGGCGCTGGAGGGCGGCGTGCCCTTCTTGCTGCGGCCTGGCGCGGACCTGAGCATTGGCCTTTTTCCCGATGCCCGTCCCCTGCGGGCCTGGGTTCGCGAACACGCTCCCGTGGGCGGACGGGTCCTGAATACCTTTGCCTACACCTGCGGCTTTGGCCTCAATGCGTCGCTGGGCGGGGCCGAGGGGGTCAAGAACGTAGACCTCTCGCGCAAGGTGCTGGCGTGGGGACAGCAGAACTACGCCCTGAGTGGCCTCGCCGCTCCAAACACCGACTTTCTATATGGCGACGTGTTCGAGTGGCTGCGGCGACTGACGCGGCGGGGCGACACATTTGACCTGGTGATTCTGGACCCACCCTCTTTTGCACGCGGCAAGTCGGGTATGTGGCGGGCCGAGCGAGATTACGCCGGGCTGGTGGCGCTGGCAGCCAGGGTGGTCGAGCCGGGAGGTCAGCTCCTCGCCGTGACCAATCATGCGGGCGTCTCTCCACGGAGCTTCGAGGGCATGGGGGGAACGGGGCTGGATCAGGCAGGACGGCGCGGCGCAGTGACCCAACGTCTCGGCGCGGGCGAGGACTACCCCGGCGCGGCGCACCTGAAAGCGCTGGTGTGGGCCCTGGACTGACGCCCGTTCGGACAGAACCATTCCCGGGCAGGCACAAACGGCGACCGTTCACCGCCCATCAGCGTATAGGCCGCGTCTCCCCGAGCCACTTTCTCACCCACGTCGCCGTGAACCGCTGTCACCCGCCACAGCAACTCGCCCGCCTTGATGCGGGCGAGTTCCCGGGCGGCACAACGGCGCTGATCGGCACGAAATGAACGAACTTGGCGGCTTCCGGCACACGCCAGGAGAACTGACCCATGTGTGCCGCCTCACTTCGTTTTGTAAAGTGGGGGGTATGCTGAGGGTATGACGCAGAATGCCTCCACTTCCCAGACCTCCGCCGCGCAGGCCGCCGAGGAGCAGCAGGTGCTCGTTCCCCTTACCACGCCCGAAGAGGTGGACGCCTTCCTAAAGGAGTACCCGCTCGCCGCCGTGTTCAAGGCGGGGACCTGCCACAAGACCATGCAGGGCTTCGGGGTGCTGGAAACCTTCCTGCAGGGCCACGAGCTGCCCGTCGGTTATATCCGTGTGGTCGACTGGCGGCCCGCGAGCAACCACGTGGCCGAGACGACCGGCATCCAGCACCACAGCCCGCAGTTCATCCTGTTCCGGGACGGGCAGCCCCAGTTCGAGGTAAACAACTGGGATATCACGCCGCAGGCGCTCGCGCCCGTATTCTCTGCGCAGGTCCCGCAGCGTGAGGGCCAGGCCAGCGTGGCCCAGGGCGACAACGTGGAGCCCTACCGCCGACTGATGCGGGCGTACCTCGACGGCCAGCTCAGCGAGTGGGCCTTTCAGGACCAGTACGTTACCCTTTTCCGCGACGACGCCTCACTTCGCAGCCAGCGCGAGTTCGAACTGCTCTCACGCCTGTTCGGTGACCCTGACGCCTACCACGGCGGACTGCACCAGCTTGGCGCGCCTCAGGAGCGCGGGGACCTGAAGGCCCGCGTCTCGGAACTGCTTGCCGACCTCGGCTAACGTCGCGCCTCTTCCCCCTGGCCCGCCCGGTCCCCATGACCGGTGCGGGCCATGCGCGCATTTATTTGTACGGTGAGGAAATGCTGAGCTAAAATGTGGGCCTCTGGGTTTGCACGCGTCGTGATGACCCGCACCCCTCGGCAGGGCGGCGCAGGCGTGCAGCAGGAGGAAAATCGTCCTGCCACGCCTGTTCCTCGCCCATGTGGCCCGGCCCTCTTGTTGGCTGGGCTGCCGAAGGCTGATCTGCACGCTGAAGAAATAGGGATCGATCATTCTAGGGGCAAAGGCAAGGGTTTGACTACCCACCCCCATTTCTGTAAGCACCCGGTAAGAGGCCAAGCTGTTACATGCAGGAGTCCACGTTCGCGCTGGCGTGAGGCTCCGGGTACGGACCACGCTCAGCCACCCCCCGCTTCTCTGCCCTCCTTCTGGACCCCACTGCCATGCCCTATCCCCGCCTTGCCGTTCCCCCCCAACAGGCCGCCTACACCGGGCTGCACACCGACTACTACCCGTGGGCCGAGGTCACCCTGGACCTGGCCATGCGGCAGGCGCAGGGCCTGAGCGCCGTCTTCGATATGCAGCAGGGCGAGCAGTGGGCGCGCTTCGTGTGGGTGCGGGGAGCGCTTCAAGGCGGCTTCACGGCCAGCAGCGAGGTGAGCTGGCCCGCCGCGATGGTGGGCCTGCCCCGCGCCGCCGTCACGCTGACGGCCCTCGATCCAGTGGTGGCCGAACTCATCTGGGCCAGCCGCGCCGTGCCGCTGCAGGCACTCGACGGGGTTTGGCCCACCCACGAGGCCGCGTTGGCGCACCACCGCTTTTCTGGCGTCTTGCTGTGCGGAGAGACCGTCAGCTTCTGGGCTGGGGGGCAGGTGGTTGGCGGCGAGCGTCCCGCAGAGGGCGCGACCTGCTTGGCGCTGCCGCTGCTGACCGAACTCGGGGCCTCCGCTCCGGCCGCGCCCCCGGCCGCCACTTCGGCGCCTGAACCCGCTTCCATGCTGCCCTTCTGGACGGACCTGATCGCGGCCACCCACCGCGTGACACCGCTGGACGAAACCTGGCGGCTCGTGAGCGTGCGGCTGGCCGAGCACCATCCCTGCCTGGACCCGTTTGCGCACGAGGTGTTTGTGGAGGGCGGGCAACTGCACGTGGAAGCCGAACTCGCGCCCGACGAGATGAGTGCGGCGCTGTTGAGCGCGTATCAAGCTACCCTTGCCCGGCTGGGCCTGCGCCTCGCAGACCTGCCGGTGGCTGAACTGCGGACGCGGCCGGAATGGACCGCGGCCGGACTGGAGGTTGCATGACGGCTCCCGGAATGAATGGCCCCCGGCCCACCTGGCCCACCGGACTCAAGGATGACTCTCCGCTGCCTTACGCCCTGTGGCGCGTAATGCACCACGTCAACGGGCGGCGCACGGTGGAAGAGATCGCGCAGATGGCTGGCATCGGGGTGCAGGACGTCGCCCCGGTGCTGTCGCAGGTGGCCACCTGGGCCAACCGCGCCGCCCTGCGCAGCCAGCACGTGTCCAAGGCGCAGGCCGAGACAGTCTCGCAGTGTCTGACCACAGTGCTGGGCCCGATGGGCGAATTCATGGTGGACGACGCCCTGGACGACCTGGGCAACCGCACCACCCTGGGAGCGCTGCTGTCCAACCTGGCCGCCCAGCTCACCGAACCCCAGGTTCAGGCGTTCGTGCGCCAGTTGCGCGCCAAGGGCCTGGCATGAGCCCTGCTCCCGCGCTTCTCCTTCCCTCTCTTCCCCTCACGCGCCGCTGCGGCTGCGCTGCGGTCGCCCGGAAAGGCCACGCATGAAGTACACCGTCGTAATCCGTCAACCCGTCCCGGACGAGGTGCGTCCCACGTTGGAACAGCAGCTCGTGGAGCGTTTCGGCCTATCGGCCGAGCAGGCGCAGCGCCTCGCCAGCCGCCGCTCGGGCCGCCTGATGAAGCCCACTGGCCGCGCCCGCGCCGACCTCCTGCTGCGCGTGTACCAGGACGTGGGCGCGCAGGTGGCGCTCGAAGAAGTCCGCGAAGAGACGGACATCGTCTCTGAGCCGTTTCAGATCGTGCCTCCCGTGGGCGGTGTTATCCCGTCAGTGGCCGATCCCGCGGACGACGTGGCGCTCGCCTCGCCCGCTTCGGCTCCGATGGGCGACTTCCGGGGCTTTGACGCGGCGCCCGCCGGCCTCGACGTGGCGGCCTCGGCGCGCGCCGCCGACACAGGCGTGCTGACGCTGCCGCCCCAGGATGCCTGGGCCGATCCTTTCGCCGCGCCGCTGGTGATCGGGGCCGAACCGGGCGGCGTCCGTATGGGCGGGGGCCTGGGTGCTGATTCCGGATTTGGGGGAACCGGCGGCCTGGTGGGTGACACTGCCGCGGCCGTGACCGCCATTCCGAGTGCGGCCGAGGTGTCAAGCGCCGACAGCTGGGCCGACTTTACCGGCGCGCTGACCATCACCGACACCAAGACGCAGGAAGAGACGGTCACCAACTCCGAGGCGTTCCTGACCGCCGTGCCCGACGAGAGCCGCGTGCTGCCCAAGCGGCGTGGCAGCCTGGCGCGGCAGATGACCGTGGGCGCGCTGCTGCCGCTGGCCCTGTCGACCGTGATGACGCTGGGCCTGCTGTCCGTGATTCTGCCCCGCTTGCAGCAGCAACTGGTGCTGCAAAACGCTGAAGCCGTGGCCGTGGCCGTGGGAACCAGCCTGGACACGCGCGACCAGGAGACGGTAAACCAGCAGCTTGACACCCTGCTTAGCCGCTCGCAGGTGGGCTTTGTGCGCGTGGAGCTGCCGGACGGCACCACGTACTTCCGCAGCCGCAACCCGCAGCTTGACGGCACGCTGCAGGGGCGCGTCGCCACCTTCCTCCAGAAAAACCCCGAGACGGGCACCTTCGTCAACCGCGGCAGCGCTGCCGAGGCCTACAAGGAGCAGCTCGCGCAGCTCGAAGCCGTGGGCGCCGGCGACTCGCCCCAGGCCAAGGAACTGCGTGAGCTGGCCGACAAGGCCGACAACCAGCGCTCGGAAAACACCGCCTACATCGTTCGCCGCCTGGGCGTGACCGACGCGGGCAACGGACAGCGCTCGGTGGCTCCCGCCACCCAGGAAAACGCAGACATGCTCTACCGCATCTCGGTGGGCGTTCCCAACACCCAGGCCGCCGCCAACCTGCGCAACACGCTGCTGCTGGTGCTGGGCGTCTCGCTGCTGGCCCTGGCCCTCGCCACCATCCTCGCGGTCCGCGCCGCCCGCCGCGTGGTGCAGCCCATCGAACAGCTCGTTAAGGTGGCCGACGCCATCTCGATGGGCGACCTGAGCAAGCCCGTGCAGCTCGGACGCAACGACGAGATCGGTGACCTGGCGCAGGCCCTGGAGCGCATGCGCCTGAGCCTCTCGGCCGCCATGGACCGTCTGCGCCGCCGCAAGCGCAACTGATCCCACTTCTCCGTACGGGGGCGAGGAACGAACTCCTCGCCCCTTTTTCTTTGTTCCCGCGTCGGAAACAGGGCTTTACTGCCTGGCTCCGGAAGGCGCAGGCTCGGAACATGATGGCCTCCTCCTCCCCTCCTTCCCCCACTGCGGTCCCCCTCCTGACCCGCGTGACCCTGCTCCTGACGGCGGCCCTCACCATCATGAGTGGAGCCACCATCGCGCCGTCGCTGCCGGCCATGCAGCAGCATTTCGCAGCGCTTCCCAACGCCGCTGTGCTCGTGCGCCTGACCGTGACCGTGGTGGGCCTCGCCATCGCGCTCAGCGCGCCGCTGAGCGGCTGGCTCACCGACCGCATCGGACGCAAACGTGTTCTGGTGGCTGCGCTGGTTTTGTACGCGCTCGCCGGTTCGAGCGGCCTGTATGCTCCCGATCTCCCGGCCCTGATGCTCGGGCGCGTCCTGCTGGGCCTGGCGGTAGGCGCGACGATGACAGCAGGTTCGGCCCTGGCGGCAGACCTGTTCGTGGGTGAGGCGCGGGCGCGCTTTCTGGGCTTTCAGAGCGCATTTACCAGCCTGGGCGGCGTGCTGTTTCTGCCGCTGGGTGGCCTGCTGGCGGGCGTGGGATGGCGCGCGCCCTTCGCGGTGTATCTCTCGGCCCTCCTCATCGTGCCCCTGGCCCTGCGGCTCCCCCGGGGCGAAGTGACCGCTCCGGGGGGAGTGGCGGAAGCGGCGGGCATTCCGTGGCGACTCGTCGGACCCGCCTACGCGGTGGCCCTGGCGTACATGGTGGTCTTCTACCTGATGCCCACCCAGTTGCCCTACCGCCTGGAGGGCCTGGGCGTGCCTCCCGCAAGCGTCGGCTTTGTGATGGGTATCAGTACCCTGTCGGGCGCACTTGCGGCGCTGTGGTTCGCGCGGCGAGGGGGAACAAAGCGCCCCGCGGTAACGGCAGGCTTCAGCCTGCTTGCCCTGGGCACAGGCTGGGCCATCGTGAGTCTGGCGCCTGGAGCCGGGTGGGTGGCGCCAGGGCTCATGATCGGTGGGGCGGGTGCGGGGATGGTCACGCCCAATCTGAACACCTTCCTGGCCGCCCTCGCTCCGGCGCACGCCCGCGGACGCGTGCTCAGCGGGCTCTCGGCCAGCATCTTCCTGGGCCAGTTTCTGTCTCCGCTGCTGGCCCAGCCTTTCGTTCAGGGCACGGACGTCAGCCCGGCCTTCCGCATTGGGGCCATTTTCGCTGCCGGCCTCGCCGGAGCGCTGCTCCTCATCGGCATCAAGACAAGCAGGTCAGGCTTGGCTCCTGGCAATTGAAAAAAAAGTGCTCCTTTGGCTTTCCATGTGCTACCTTCTCTCCATGATTGTGGTGAAGGTTGGCGGGAGTGCTGGAATTGACTATGACGCGGTATGTGCGGATCTGGCGGCCCTCTGGAAGGCGGGGCAGCCTGTCATTCTGGTCCACGGCGGCAGCGGCGAGACGAACCGCGTGGCCGAGGCCCTGGGGCATCCACCGAAATTCGTGACGAGTCCCAGCGGATACACCTCGCGCTTCACAGACCGCCAGACGCTGGAAATCTTCGAGATGGTGTACTGCGGCAAGATGAACAAGGGCCTGGTGGAGCGCCTGCAACGCCTGGGCGTAAACGCCGTGGGCCTGTCAGGCCTGGACGGCCGCATCTTCGAGGGCCGCCACAAGGACAGCGTGCGCGCCGTGGAGAACGGCAAGGTGAAGGTGCTGCGCGGAGACCACACTGGCACGGTGGAGCGGGTGAACGTGGACCTGGTGCGGCTGCTGCTGGGGGCAGGTTACCTCCCGGTGCTGACTCCACCCGCCGCCAGTTATGAGGGTGTGGCGATCAACGTGGACGGTGACCGGGCGGCGGCGGCCCTCGCGGTGGCCCTGAGGGCCGACGCCCTTCTGCTCCTCTCCAACGTGCCTGGCCTGCTGCGCGCCTACCCCGACGAGAGCAGCCTGATTCCCGAGATTCCGGCGGACGACGTGGAAAGCTACCTGGAATTTGCCCAGGACCGCATGAAAAAGAAGGTGCTGGGCGCGGCGGAAGCGGTGGCAGGGGGCGTGCGGCGCGTGATTTTCGGAGATGCCCGCGCCGGAGCACCCATCAGCGCGGCGTTGGGAGGGGCGGGAACGGTGGTGCGCTGAGGGCGTTGCGCCGCGATCCAGCCGTCCCGCCGCCGAACCGCCTGACCGCAAAGAACGTCCTGGGCGTCAGACGGTTTGACGGGCGCGTCCGTACCCCCTATTCTCCGTCCCCGTGACCCCCGACGACCTCCTCGCTTACCTGACTGCCCGGGGTGGGCGAGAGTTCGCCGTCACCGCCTGCACCTGCCAGGGCCGGGGCAAGAAGACGCGGCTGTACGAAGTGGGCATCTACCGCCTCACGGTGCGTGGCGAGAACGTACAGGCCACCGGACCGAGCGGGCAGACGCGGCGGCTTTCGCGTCCGACCTTTCTGGAAGTCTTCGGCGGATACGAGTTCCGGGAAGCGGTGCCGACGGGAGTGATGACGGACCTGGGGCCGCTGTTCGGGTAAAGGGCAGCGGCAGGCTCCTTCTCAGGCCGGCGCAACTCCTGTCATTTGGCTTTGTGGCGTGGCGCCGCTGGTCACGCGCGCCCTCCCTCCAGGGAAGAGGGGCAGCAGAACGTTCCCCCTTGCGTCTACGCTGAGGTGATTGCCTTCCCCTGCGCTTCCGTACCCCCGGCTTCCCCACCGAAAAAAGGCACCAGCTTCTGCCGCACCGCCTCCGCTGTGGCCTCCACGACCGTCTGCCGCTGGGGCAACTCGAACAGGGCCTGAATGGATTCCGGGAACGTCTGCGTGATCTCGCGCAGGCGAATGGATTCGTCGAACTTGGCTGGGTGTGCGGTGGCGAGCGCGACGGTCACTTCGCCCTCTACCGCGCCGAGTTCTGCCGCCGCCACACCGCAGGCCGTATGGGGGTCGAGCAGGTAGGCCCTGCCGTGGTAGTGCCCGTGAATGGTGTTCAGGCACGCCTCGTTCTCGATGCTGTAGGCGGAGAAGTCGGCCTGAACCTGGGCCAGCACTTCGCCGGACGCACGCACCTCGCCCTGCGCGCCAAATCCAGCCATCAGTTCACGCACCATCTCCGGCTTTTCGCCGTGGAGGTAATACAGGTAACGCTCAAAGTTGCTCGCCACCTGAATGTCCATAGAGGGGCTGTGGGTGCTGCGGAAGGCGGCAGGCCGGTACAGCCCGGTATTGACAAAGCGCGTCAGGATGTCGTTCTCGTTCGTCGCCAGAATCAGGCGGTGAATGGGCAGCCCCATCTGTTTGGCGAGGTAGCCTGCAAAGATGTCCCCGAAGTTGCCGGTGGGGACGCTGAAATTCACCCGCCGCCCATCCGCTTCTCCCGACACCCGGAAGTAGGCGTAGAAGTAATACACCACCTGCGCGAGGATGCGCGCGATGTTGATGGAATTGATGGCGCGCAGGTGGTACTCGCGCTTGAACGCGGCGTCCGCAAAGATCTCCTTGATGATGCGCTGAGCGTCGTCGAAGGTACCCCGAATCGCCAGATTCAACACGTTCTCGCCCTGGATGGTGGTCATCTGGAGTTCCTGCACCCGGCTCACCTTGCCGTGCGGGTACAGGATGCAGATGTGGATGCCCTCCTTGCCCCGTACGCCCTCGATGGCGGAGGCGCCCGTATCGCCGGAGGTGGCCCCCAGGATATGGATGATCGAACCCGTCTTCGCGGCGATGTGCGCGTAGAGGTTGCCCAGGAACTGCAGCGCCACGTCCTTGAACGCGAACGTCGGACCGTGGAACAGTTCGAGGACGTGCAGGTTGTCCCCGATCTTTTGCACGGGCGTGACTTCCGGGTGGCGGAAGGTGGCGTAGGAACCCCGAACGAGGCCCTGCAACTCCTCCCGCGTGAGGTCATCCCCGGTAAAGAGGCTCAAGACCTCCACCGCAAGGTCTGTATACGAGAGTGTGCGCCACGCCTCCAGCGTCTCCGGCGAGAGCTGGGGCATAGCGTCGGGTACGAGCAGGCCCCCGTCGTCGGCCAGGCCCATCAGAACCGCGTCGATAAATCCGGCGGGCGCAGTCCCCCCACGTGTGCTGATGTACCTCATCGCAGGTCAGACTACACGGCGGGCTTTTGAGGCAGGGGGCGCGGGGCAAGACAACTTTGGGACACAAGGCGGAGCGCCGGGCGCAGAGGGCCAAACCTCCGCGCTCGGCGCTCTGCCTCTGCGGCTTACGCGCCCTTGATGTTGGCGATGATTCGGTCGGCGAACTCGCTCGTCTTCACTTCCGTCGCGCCTTCCATGCCGCGCGCGAAGTCGTAGGTCACGGTCTTCTGCGCGATGGTCTGGTCCAGGCCCTTGAGGATCAGGTCCGCGGCCTCAGTCCAGCCCATGTAGCGCAGCATCATCTCGCCGGAGAGGATCACCGACGAGGGGTTGATGACGTCCTTGCCCGCGTACTTGGGCGCAGTGCCGTGGGTGGCCTCGAAGATGGCGTGGCCGGTCACGTAGTTGATGTTCGCGCCGGGAGCGATGCCGATGCCGCCCACCTGCGCGGCGAGGGCGTCGCTGATGTAGTCGCCGTTGAGGTTCAGGGTGGCGATCACGTCGTACTCGGTGGGCCGCAGCAGGATCTGCTGGAGGAAGTTGTCCGCAATCACGTCCTTGATCACGATGCCGCCAGGCAGTTGCAGCCAGGGGCCGCCGTCAAGTTCCACGCCGCCAAATTCGCGCTTGGCGAGCGCATAGCCCCAGTCGCGGAATCCACCTTCGGTGAACTTCATGATGTTGCCCTTGTGGACCAGGCTGACGCTCTTGCGCCCGTTGTCGATGGCGAACTGGATCGCGGCGCGCACGAGGCGCTCGGTGCCTTCCTTGGACACCGGCTTCACGCCGAAAGAGCTGCTCCCGGGAAAACGGATCTTGGTCACGCCCATCTCGCCGGTCAGGAACTCGCGCACCTTATCGGCTTCGGGGGTGCCCGCCTTGTACTCGATGCCCGCGTAGATGTCCTCGGTGTTCTCGCGGAAGATCACCATGTTCACGTCACCAGGACGCTTGACGGGGCTGGGCACGCCCTCGAAGTACTGGACGGGGCGCACGCAGGCGTAGAGGTCCAGCTCCTGGCGCAGCGCCACGTTGATGGAGCGGATGCCGCCGCCGACGGGCGTGGTGAGGGGTCCTTTGATGCCGAAGAGGTACTCGTTGAAGGCGTCCAGCGTCTCCTGGGGCAGCCACTCGCCCTCGCCGTAAACCTGCACGCTCTTCTCGCCCGCGTAGACTTCGAGCCACTCGATCTTGCGCTCACCGCCGTAGGCCTGCTCCACGGCTGCGTCCAGCACGCGCACGGAGGCGCGCCAGATGTCGGGGCCGGTGCCGTCACCCTCCACGAAGGGGATGATGGGGTGGTTGGGCACCGTGAGCTTATCGCCCTGCATGGTGATCTTTTCGCCCTGGGTGGGGACCTGGATATGGGAGTTCTGCGTCATGACGGTCCAACTTTACCCCCACCGCCAAGCAGGGCGAAATAGTGTGTCTGTTACCCGAACGGTATGGACGCAGTTCAAATTGCCCTAGAGGCCAAAAATTCGTAGAACACATCAAGCCCGCCTTCACCTGTTTCGAGGAGGATGGGGAGATGATTTCCTCACCCACTTCTGGGAATTCAGATTGCAGGAGGTCCGCACAAATGGGTGAAGACAAGAGCACGCTGGGCAATATGGTGGACGCCGCCGGGGCCAAGCTGAAGGAGGGCGCGGACCGCCTGGGAGCCGCCGGACACGAGGCCGTCAGCGATCTCACGACGGGCCGCACCCACGTGGAGCACAAGGCTGAGGCGATGGAAGACCGCGCCAAGGCGGAAGTCCACAACCTTCAGGCCGACGCCAACTACGCCGAGGGCAAGCAGGAAGCCAGCGACGGCGACGGTCACTAGAGCATTTTTCCGAATTGCGCCGCGCAGAAGGGCACCCCTCACGGTTCCATTTTTTCCCATGCGCATTCCAGTCTGCTCGCCGGCCTCGGCCAAAAAGAGCTCCTCTTTTTGACAGATGCGCGAAGGGCGGTGCAGCAGCGCAGGTGCGTGAAACCGGTCTCCACACGGGAGGCCGGTTTCCTTGCTGGGGGATGCCCCCTCCCTCCGGTCTGGGCCGGTCACCGCAAGCTTTCGCAAGGCCCTCTCCCATGCGCGGAGAGGGGAAAAGATTCAGGAACCGCAAAGCGGCCAGAGCCTCAGACCGTTTGACATTGGGCGCCTGTCCCCCAACGTTCATCCCCCTGGTCCGCCCGGCTGCGTAGACTGCCGGGCATGACCACAAAGTCGCGGCGCGCTTCGCGCCGGGAAGAACATGAGAAGGGCGGCACGGGCGCACAGGTGACGGCCCGCAACACGCTGCTCGCCTACGCCTTTATGCTGCCGTTTCTGATCCTGCTCGTGACCTACCACACCTGGCCGGTGTTTTTCGGCACGTACCTGGCCTTCACGAAGTACAACATCCTCTCGCCGCCGCAGTGGGTGGGCCTGGACAATTTCCGCGAACTCGCCGCCGACGAGCAGTTCTGGTCCGGCCTGCGCAACAGCCTGAAGTACATCCTGGTGGTGCCGGTGATCCAGTTTCTGAGTATCGCCGTCGCCATGCTGGTCAACCGGCCGCTGAGGGGCATTGGCTTTTTCCGCACCGTGTATTACGTACCCGTGGTGACCAGCTTCGCCATCGTGGGCCTGATGTGGAACTGGCTGTACCAGCAGGAAGGGCCCGTGAATACCGTGCTGGGGGCGCTGGGGCTGCACCAGAAGGGCAGTCTGCTGAACAACCCCCTCACCGCCCTGTACGCCGTGATGTTCGTGACGCTGTGGAAGGGCATCGGCTACTACATGGTGCTGTATCTGGCGGGCCTTCAGGCCATCGGCCGAGAGCTGGAGGAAGCCGCCGTGATCGACGGCGCGACGCGCTGGCAGGTCTTCGCGCACGTCACGCTGCCGGGGCTGCGCCCCACGGTCCTGGTGTGCAGCCTGCTGTCCACCATCAGCGCCCTGAAGGTGTTCGACGAGATCTACGTGATGACCCAGGGCGGGCCGGCAGGCAGCACGTACACCGCGCTCTTCTACACCTATTCCCGCGCCTTTGTGGACTTCCAGTATGGCCTCGCCGCGGCAGGCGGCCTGATTATCGCGGTTATCAGCATCATTTTCGGCCTGATCAACTTTCGGCTGACGCGGGGAGGGCGGGCCGATGCTTAAAACGTCGGCCTCTCCTGCCGTCAGCCGTGAGGAAACGGCCCTCGCGTCGGCCCGACTCCGCGCGCAGCGGCGGCAGCGGGACCGCGTCGCCAATTTCTTCGCCTACGCGGTCCTGATCGTGATCGCATTGATCATGCTCTATCCCTTCTACTGGACGCTGATCACGAGCGTGGAGCCCACCGGCAACATCTACAGCGCCAAACTGCTGCCCAGCGGCGTCAGCCTGAAAAATTACCGCGAGGTCTTTTCCGGCACCACGGTGCCCTTCTGGCGGTTGATCCTGAACAGCGTCGTCATCTGCACGCTGGGCGTGACCCTAACCGTTACGCTGGCGGCGCTGGCCGCCTATCCGCTCGCCAAGATGCGCTTTCCGGGCCGGGACCTGATCTTCTACGCCATCTTGATGTTGATGGTGCTGCCCAACGAGGCGGGCTTGATCGTCAACTACATCACCACCGTCAAGCTGGGGTTTTTGCGGCAGGAAAACCCCATTCTCAACGTGCTGGCGCAGTATGCCGCCGTGGTGATGCCGGGCATCGCCAGCATCGTCGGGCTGTTCCTGCTGCGCCAGGCGTATCTGGGCGTGCCCACCGAACTGATCGAGGCCGCGCGCATCGACGGCGCAAAAGAGCTGACCATCTGGCGCCGCATCATGCTGCCGCTGGCGCTGCCCACCATCGTGGCCTTTGCGATTCTGGAGTTCGTGGCGTACTGGAACTCATTTTTGTGGGCGCGAATTGTGCTGCGCGACAAGGAACTGATGCCGCTCTCGGCGGGGCTGCTGGAGCTGTCGGGCAATTTCTCCACCAACTCGCGGGCGGTGATGGCGGGGGCCGTGATCACCGTGCTGCCCATTCTGGTGATCTTCGCCTTCGGGCAGCGCTACTTCATGAAGGGCATCGAGGGGGCAGTGAAGGGGTGAGGCAGCTGCGGCAAAAGTCAAGGGGGTGAAAGGATAAGCGTATGAGCAGATTTCTGACGGCACTCACCCTCGTTCTGCCTCTGGCGGCTTGTTCTCAACCCGCGGAGCCGTCCGAAAAGACCAGGCCGATGTACCTGGTGGACGTCTCCTTCCCGGCCAGCGTCACGTCTACCGAAGAGGTGGCCACCGCCTTGCGAGTCGTCGGGAACTGCATGGCGAAGGATCAGCACCTGGGTGTGCCTGGGCGGACAGCGCGTCAACTTCGGCCCAGCGCGACGCAGAAGGTTTTCCGGCGCGCCGGTCTCGCCTGCCCCGCCGCCTCCATACGAAAGACCCCCACCTACACCGATCCCGGCGCCCCCGCCCGCACCACCCCTTTGAGATCATTGTCAACGGCAAATCCTGGGGCAAGGTCAGCGTCAAATGGCCGCCATGCTTCGTAAGAAAACCACCTTCTACGTCAACGCCCGCGCCATTATTGAACGCGAGACCCCGCAGGGCACCGAGGTGCTGCTTCAACGCCGTCAGAAGCGTGGCCAGCCCCAGCGGCTGGAGTTTCCGGGCGGACAACTGGAACCCTACGAGGGGATTTTGGACGCCCTGAAGCGCGAAGTACGGGAGGAAACGGGCCTCAAGGTCACGCAACTGCTGGACGGAACAAACCGCACGGCGAACGACGCACCGGGCGGAGAGGTGGAGTGCCTGACCCCCTCTTTCGTGTACCAGACCACCCGCGGTCCGGTAGACAGTGTGGGCTTTTTCTTCCGCGTGCGGGCTGCGGGCGAGTTGACGCAGCGGGGCGACGGAGCGGGCGGGCACGAGTGGCTCGCGCTGGCCGAACTTTGCCGCCGCTTCGAGACGCAGCCGGACGGCTTTGACTGGCTGACGCAGGGCGCGCTGAGGTTTTACCTGAGAGGGAAAGAAGCATGAACTGGACATCCCTTCGACTGGCCCTCCTGGCCCTGCCGCGTGCCGTGGCACCGGCAGGTACGGTCACGCTCAAATGACCCTCTCCTACGTCACCGCACCCCGAACCTGGGAAGTCATCGTTGCGGGAGGTGGCACGGCCGGAGCCATCGCTGGAATTGCGGCGGCGCGGGCCGGAGCGCGGGTCCTCGTCGTGGAGGCGCTGGGCAGCCTGGGCGGCACGGGCACGAACGCCTGGGTGACGCCGCTGATGCGGAACGTCTCCGGAGGGCAGAACCTCAACCGGGGCCTGACGGACGAACTCAAGGCCCGACTGCACGCGCGGGGCGACGGCGCGACGGACCCCGGCGGTAACGACAACTGGTTCAATCCCGAGGGCATGAAAACGGTACTGGAGCAGATGCTGCTGGAGGCGGGCGGCGAGGTGCTGTACCACACGCACGTCGTTGCGACGTTGGCGGCAGAGGGCACAGAGCCGAGCGCAAACGGGCACAGCTTCGCAGGAGAAAGCGAAAGAACACACCTCTCCGCGCTCATTCTCCACAACAAAGGTGGGCTGCAGGCCTTCTGCGCTGGGGTCATCATCGATGCCACGGGCGACGCCGATGTGGCGGTGCGCGCCGGAGCGCCCTTCCACGCCGGGGACGAGGACGGCGTGCATCAGGCCATGAGCCTGCGCTTCTCGTTGGCGGGGGTGGATACCGGGCAACTGGCCGAGTTTCTGAACGCCAACGGTCAGGGGCAGAGCTCACCCGACTTCCTGCACTTCTGGATGGTGTGGGGAAAAAAATCGAGCCTGGAGCCGCTGTTCCGCGAAGCTGTGGCGGCGGGCGTGCTGGAGGAGCGCGACGGCGACTATTTCCAGGGCTTCAGCGTGCCGGGGCGTCCCGGCGAGATCAGCTTCAACTGCCCGCGCATCCGGGCAGATCTCAACGACGGCGCGGACCCCTGGCACCTCTCGGCGGCGCAGACGGACGGGCGAGCGGCCATTGACCGACTGACCGACTTCTGCCGCACCTTCCTGCCTGGCTGCGAGCGGGCGTATATCGGCACGGTGGCCCCAATGGTGGGCGTGCGTGAGACGCGGCGCGTCAAAGGCGACTACACGCTGACGCTGGACGACATTTTGGACTGCCGCCGCTTTTCCGATTCCATCTGCCGCAACCACTACCCGGTGGATATTCACTCCGTCAAAGGAGGCGCGCGCCTACTGCACGAGCGCGAGGGCACCGCACCCTACTTTGCCCCCGACGCCTACCACGAAATTCCGTACCGGGCGCTGATTCCGGCCACGCTCCGAAACGTCCTTGTGCCGGGCCGGGCGGCGAGCAGCACGTTTGAGGCACAGTCGGCCATTCGGGTACAGCAGAACTGCCACACGATGGGCGAGGCGGCGGGCATCGCGGCAGCGTGGGCCGCGCGGGACCACGGCGCAGACGTGCGGGCGGTGGATGTGGCGGCCCTGCAGCGGGAGATGCGGCGATGGGGCGGGAATGTGTAACCTCTCCCCATGACCCTCACCCAGCCAGGCCGGACCGAGGACAAGACGCGCTGGTACGGCATTGCGCCGGAGGCCCCCTTCACGCCGCACATCGGGGCGCTGGTGGACGTGCCGACCTACACGCGCACCGCCCTGCATGCGGATGGGGACCTCACGGTAGAGCGGCTCGGCGCCACGCCGCCCCGTTCCCGCAATTCCACCGGCATGCTGCTGGCGCGCATCGCGGCGGTGGAACAGGAGGATCAGCACCCCTCCTTCAAGGGCCGCGACGAACGGGACGTGCCCGGGTTCACGCCCTACCGCGCCTGGCCGACCCTGGGCGAGGAGGGCGAGCCGGTGCGCGGGCAGCCGCTGGACCCGTATCCGCACGGGTTGGAAACGGCCTGGGCAAAAGCCCCCTCCACGCTGCCAACAAAGGGCGGCGCCTGGCCCGCCCCGCACCTCACGGTTCCGGACTTCGGTAACACCCACCACCGGGCCTGGTTTCACGTCATGAAAGATGAGGCCGGCTACCGGGGCCAGATGCGTCTGATCCGCAACATCGCCGTACCGGAGGAGAAAGTGTGAATGGCCCGCTCCTCCTCGTCCGCCATGCCAGGGCCGCTGGGCAGGCCCCCGACGCGCCCCTTACTGCTCAGGGAGAACTGGGGGCGGCGCAGCTGGCGCAAGCGCTGGCACATCGGGGCGTTACCCGCATCGTGAGCAGTCCGTGGACGCGGGCGGTAGAAACGGCGCGGCCACTGGCCGAGCGGCTGGGGTTGAAGATCGAAACGGATGAGCGGCTGACGGAGCGGGTGCTGAGCGGCGTGAACCTCGCTGATTGGCGGACGCACCTGCGTGCCAGCTTTGCCGATCCCGCGCTTGCCCTGCCCGGCGGCGAGTCGGGTCAGGTGGCGCGGGCACGCATCCTCGCTGCGCTGGAGGAGGCCAGCGACCGGAGCGGACTCACGGTGGTGCTCACGCACGGCAACCTGATGGCCCTCGCGCTCGGCCTGGACTTCGAGGGCTGGGCCGCCCTCGGCAACCCCGACGTGCGGAGGCTGGAGCCCAGCGGCCGGGCCGAACGCCTGGAGGTGTACCCGTGACTGCCGAACGCAGCTTTAATCCTGCCGATCCCCACGCCACGCCCATGTACGGGGAGACGCCCTACCTGATTGAGCGCCGGGCGCCGGCCGGAGTGCCCCTGCTGATCGAGCGCCCTGCCGCGGTGGCGGACGTGCGGGCCATCTGCCTCGTCTACCACGGGGCCTGGGCCGCCAAGGAGGGCAAGCTGGGCGCGTACTCGGGGCTGACGGCGAAGGGCTGGGCCGTGGTCATTCCGGACGCGGCGCTGCACGGCGAGCGGACCGCGGATGCTCCCCACGGATTAAACGCCCGCGAGTACGTCTGGGAAAGCGTGCGGCGCACGGTGGCCGAGGCCCCGGCGTTGCTGAATGCCCTCGCAGACCTGTTTGGCTCCGTTCCCGTCTCCACTGTGGGTTCGAGCATGGGAGGCTACGTCGCGCAAACGCTGGCCCGGACGGAGAAACGGGTGGTACGTGCCGCCGCGCTCATCACTTCCGGCGTGTGGCAGGAACCCGAAGTGCGGGTGCCCGAATTACGCGCCTTTCTGGAGCAACACCGTCCCATCACACACGCGAAAGACGCGCCGCCCACGCCCCTTTTGCTGGCGAGCGGCGACAGTGACCCGACGTTTCCGCTGAACGCCCACCACGTTCTCACCGCTGCGGCCTACCGCGAAACCTATGCGCGGGCTGGATGCCCGGAGGCTTTTCAGGAACAGATTTTTCCCGGCGTGGGGCACTACACGAGTCGGGGGATGCGCGACGCCGTGTTGAAGTTCTTTTTGCCAGACTGACTGTATGACCCGCCTGCTGCTTATCCCACCCGATACGCGCCCACCCACGCTGGAGCACCCTGCCCAACTCGCGCGGATGACGGGGGCGGAAGTCCGTGTGCCGCCGCCGGAGGCCCTACCCCACTTCTTTACGCCCGGCGATACGGCCGTGCTGCGCGCATGGTTGCTCGACGAAGCGCAGGAGGCCGGCGCCCTGGTGGTCTGTCTGGAAACACTGACCCTGGGGGGCATGATTCCTGCGCGGCGGGTGTCCGATTCGCTGAACGTGGTGCTGGAGCGCCTTGATGTGCTGCGGGAGGCGCGAGCGCTGAACCCGAAGCTCCGCATCTACGCCTTCGGCGTGATTGTTCGGGTGGCCCACGACAACGACCCACACGAGGAAAAGCCCTATTACGGCGAGTGGGGCGCTGCGCTGCGGACCTACTCCACGGCCTTTGATCGCCACGCCCGACATGGGGCCGCAGAGCACCCCACCCTGGAGGCCGCCCGCGTCGCCCTGCCCCCCGAAGTGTTGGCCGACTGGGTAGGCACCCGCGAGCGCAACCGCGCCCTGCACCTCACCGCACTGGACCTGCTGGCGAGCGGCACGCTGACGCAGCTGTGCCTGACGTTGGACGACACCACCCCGTATGGCCTCGCCGCCTTTGACCGCCGGATGCTGGAAGCCCGCGCGGACGAACTGGGCGTATGGGACCGGCTGGACGTATACCCCGGTGCGGACGAGGTGCCCTGCGCCCTGATCGCACAGGCGCTGCGCCCCCAGCGGGTGCAGGCCTGGGTCACGTACTCCGGCACGCTGGGCGCAGGGGCCGAACTGATCTACGAGGACCGCCCCGCTGGAGAACTCGTGCGGGCGCACCTCCGGGCGGCCGGCTGCGTACTGGCCGATTCTCCCGGTGAAGCCGATTTCGTCCTGGCCGTCAACACCCCGGGAATCCGCCAAGCAAGTTTCCAGCCCGACTTCGCCACAGTAGATACCCCGCACCGCCACCTCCCCGCCTTTGTGGACCGGATGCGGGACGATCTGGCGGCGGGGCGCACAGTCACTCTGGCCGACATCGCCTATCCCAACGGGAGCGAGCGGCGGTTGTGGACGCTCATGCAGGCGCTGCCCCTGGCGGACCTCGCCGGATATGCGGCCTGGAACACGGCGGGCAATACGCTCGGCTCGGCCGTGGCCTTTGGTAAGCTCGCCCCGCTGGCGCAGCGTCCGGCAGACCATGCCGAGGCCCTGTTCGCCCGCTTCGTCGACGACGCGCTGTATCAGGCGTTCGCCCGGGCAGAGGTGCGGGGACGGCTGGACAACCCCAGCCCGTTCGATTTGGCGGAGCAGCGGGGAGCGGCAGAGGCCCACTTGCGCCAGATCATCGCGCCAAGGATTCAGGACCTGTGGGCGCGGCACTTTGCGGGCCGGGCGCTGACCCTGGAACTGGGTGAGCCGCATCTGGCCTGGCCCCGGCTGTTCACAGGCGTGTTTCCGCTGCGGGTGCGGGAGGGCTGAGGCACGCGTCCAACACCATCACTCCTATTTCGAGATCGTGCGGCTGGACGTGCGGCCGCACCGCTCCAGAAGGGCAAGACTGGCTGTTTCAGGGGCAGGTGCGGGCGGATGATCCGGAAGCCGGATCATCCGTTCTATCCCCTCCGCTTCGGTGATTCCACGCCTCTCGGCCACCTTTTTCCTGGCCGCTCTGCTGCGCCGCGTTGCACGTCCGTTGGGGTTGGCCCGTTATTTCATCACGGATTCACCGGAATCCTTACGAAGCGTTCGGCTCCTCCTGGGTTCGCGTCCACCGCGCCGGTGACCCACAGACCCGGCGGATGTGGACTTGGAGCAGTCGACCGGAAGGCGCCGCGCGTGGAGGGGCACCCCTCACGGCGCCCTTCTCCCCCACGCGCATTCAAGTGCGCTCGCCGGGCTCAGTCAAAAAGAAGTCCGCACTTTGACACATGCGCCAATACGGTGCGGAGAAGCAGTACGGCGAATTCAGCGGCTTTGTCGGTGATGCGCGCTTCCTCCAGCAGTACACGCTGTGGCTTCGGTTCGCAGAAGAGGGAGACCCGGACGACGGCCTTTCCTTCACCTCCGGGTTGGAGCCCAAAGGCGTAGCCCAGAGCAGAGATTGGGATCTCGCTCCGCCGCGGCTTCGGCAGCGTGTTGTCAGCCGGAACCCTCCTTCATTTCAGAGGCGAGACCCGGCCCACCAGCGACCAGGGGCGCTTGACGGCCTGCACACGGCCGTGACCGACAGGGCCCATGGCGATGTCAATCGGCCCAAGGACAGCCACCACTTGGGATATGATCCCGAATCCCGTTCCAGGCGCTCTGCCCGCCTTGAAGAGGGGGCCGCACGCCCTGTAAAGGATGGGAGTGGGAACCGGCCTCCCCGAAGGCAGCCAACACTTCTTTCAGAAAGCGCCTTTGCGCGACTTCGCGGCCTGGTGCGGGCATGGCAAAGTGGTGCAGGTGGGTTTCAGCCGCGAACGGTCCTTGAGCAAGAGGGGCGGCGACTCTGCACCTGGCGGTGGGGTCACCGGCGACCCTCTTGGGCTTCACGGCCGACGGCGGGAACGACCCCGTCAACCCTGCGTATCTGACCTTCCGCGCCTGGCACGCCGAGCAGGTCCGGCGGGGTGGGCCAGATGGACACCTCGACTCCGCCTAAAGGCGGATGATTCCTCATTGAGTGAAAGGGCACACTTTTGCCCATGTTGCTTCCGCGTCTGTTTCTGCCCGCTGCCCTGGTCCTCAGCCTGCTGGGACTGGGAGCGTGGGCCTACGCCACCTTTCTGCCACCTACAGACCTGGAGGTGGAAAACCGCAGCGGCAAGGCCCTGATCGGCCTGCGCGTCTGCCTTCAGGTGGGCGGCTGCGCCGAACAGGCGCGCCTTGCCCCTGGGCAGACGTGGCGCGTGCCCTTGGAAGTGGGCCGCGACAATGGGGCGGCGCTGACCTTCGACGGGATGCAGGATCCCGGGCTCGCCAACACCTACGTGACGCGCGGAGTAGGCGTGCGCTGGAAGGTGGGACGGGGCGGACAAGTGCAGGCCGCGCAGTAGCCTGGGGCGGTAGAACAGGGAGCGTGACCTCAGCTTCGCTCCCGGCGGCCTCTCCCCTCCTCGCCCTCGATATTGGGGGAACGTCCATGCGCGCCGCGCGGGTGGAGGGTGGGCGCATCACCGAGCGGCGGGAAGTGCGGACGCCGAGACCCGCTGCCCCGGAGGCCGTGCTGCGAGCCGCCCTGGACCTCGCCCGCCCACTGACAGCGGGGGCGTTGGCTGTAGGCGTGGCCTGCGCCGGAGCGGTGGCTGGAGGACGGGTGACCGCAACGGCGGCGCACACCTTCCCCGGCTGGACCGGTATTCCCCTCGCCGCACGGCTCTCGGAAGAGCTGGGACTGCCCTGCTCGGCACTCAACGACGCCCGCGCCGCCGCATGGGGCGAGTTCGCGGCGGGTGCGGGGCGCGGAACGACGGAATTCATGTTTGTGACGGTCAGTACGGGACTCGGGGCGGGCCTTGTACTGGGTGGGCGGCTGCACCTCGCCGCCAACGGGCTGGACGCCGAGCTGGGCTTTGTCAGCGTCCCCACCGTATGGCATGCGGGAACGGAAGTGCCTCCCCTCGGGCCCCTCGGACCGCTGGAATTCGAGACGAGCGGCACGGCCCTGGGCAAGCGGGCGCAGACACTCGGCTTCACCGACGCCCGCGCCCTGTGTGACGCAGCGGATGCGGGAGACGCGGTGGCCGCCGCCGCCGAAAACCACTCCGCCGCCCTCGTCGCCTGGAAAACCGCGGATGTGGCCGCCCTGCTGGGCGTGACCCGCGTGGCGCTGGGCGGCAGCGTGGGCCTGCGTCCCGGTTATCTCGCCCAGCTTCGGGCCGCCCTCGCCCACTTTCCAGCCCGCTACCAACCGGAAGCCGTTCATGCCGAACTGGGGGCGGACGCAGGCCTGATTGGAGCTGCACTGTGGGCCCAGAAAGAGGCCTTACATCTGTAAGGTTTTGGGGTGAACAAGCCCTCCACCCGCCACCCCTCCAACAACCATTTTTTGCGCTTGACAGCGCATTTGCAGGGCCTTCGGACCCCGTGTTAGCCTCCCCTTAATTCTAAGGAGGCCAGACATGACGGGCACACTGATGGAGGGGTTCCTCCCCTTTGAACACGAGCCGTATTTCAACTTCGGGCAGGAAGAAATCGCGGCGAAGCAGCGCGAGGCCTACCGCACGGTCCGCGGGAAGTTCCTCGGCAAAGCCTTCCCCCTGTACATCGGCGGGCAGCGGGTAGAGGGCGGCGAAACGTTTGCAGTTCGCAACCCGGCGGATACGCGCGAGGTGGCCTGGCACTTTCCCAAGGCGACGCCGGAGCAACTGGAGCAGGCCATTTCTGCAGCCAAGCAGGCCTTCGGGGAGTGGCGTTTTTCGGATCCCATGCAGCGCGCGACGATCTTCAAGCGGGCCGCCGAACTGCTGCGCGCCCGGCGCATGGAGCTCAACGCCGTGATGGGCCTGGAAAACGCCAAGAACTGGGCCGAGGCCGACGGCGAGGTGGCCGAGTGCGTGGACCATTTCGAGGTCTTCGCGCGCGAGGCGCTGAAGTGGGCCCAGGGCAAGCCCGTCTATCCCATGCCCGACGAACACGTCACGACGGTGTATGAGCCGGTCGGCGTGGTGGCCGTGATCAGCCCCTGGAACTTTCCGGCGGCCATTCCGCTGGGCATGGCGCTGGGAGCCATCGCGGCGGGCAACACGGTGGTGTGGAAACCTGCCAGCGAGACGCCGCTGAGTAGCCTCCTGCTGGTGGAACTGCTGTTCGAGGCGGGACTTCCCCGCAACGTGATCCAGTTCCTGACGGGGCCCGACGACGTGCTGGGCGATCCGCTCGTGGACCACAAGGACATCCGCATGATCGCCTTTACCGGCTCCAAGGAGATCGGCTGCCGCATCATGGAGCGCGCCGCGAAGGTGCAGCCTGGCCAGCGCTGGCTCAAGCGCGTGATGGCCGAGATGGGCGGCAAGGACCCCACGGTGGTCTGCGCCGACGCCGACCTCGACGATGCGGCGCGGGGCATCGTGCAGGCCGCCTTCGGGTACTCGGGACAGAAGTGCTCCGCGTGCAGCCGCGTGATCGCCGAAGAGAGCGTATATGACGAGCTGCTGGAGAAGGTTGCCACACTCGCGGGTGAAATCAAGGTGGGCCTCCCCGAGGAAAACGCTGCCCTCGGCCCGGTGATTCACGAGGGCAGTGCCAAGCGGATCATGGAATACGTGGAGAGGGGCAAGGGCACCGCCCGCCTCGTCCTTGGCGGCGAGCGGGCGCAGAACGGGGACCGCGAGGGCGGCTACGTGCAGCCCACCATCTTCGCGGATGTGGACCCGCGTGACCCCCTTTTCCAGGAAGAAATCTTCGGGCCGGTGCTGAGCTTCACGAAGGCGCGCGACTGGCGACACGCCATCGAACTCGCCAACGACTCGGAATATGGCCTGACCGCCGCCTTCTACAGCCGGGACCCCATGAAGATCAATGAGGCCCGCCGCCTCATCCATGTGGGCAACTTGTACGTGAACCGCAAATGCACGGGCGCACTGTCCGGCACCCACGCCTTTGGCGGCTACGGCATGAGCGGCACGAACGCCAAGGTGGGCGGCCCGGATTACCTGTTCTGGTTCCTCCAGACGAAGACGGTGGCGCAGAAGTATTGATGCGGAGGGCGGAGGACCCAAGGGCCAAACCTGTTCTCCCCTTACTGGCCGGCCTCCAACCACCTCCGCCCTTCTTCCTCCGTGTGGACAAAGCGAATCAGCGGGTGGCGGGCGTGTTCCCGCGCCAACTCCGCGAAACGCTCGCCATGCGCCGCGAAGTCCGGCAGCACAAGCGCCACGCGCAGGCGGTAATTGGTGAACTTCTGGAACGCCTCGCCCGCCAGGCCGCTGCTCAGGCGGAAGAACTCGGGCGACAGGTCCGGTTCGGTCAGGAGCAGGCCGTCCAGCCCGTAGGCTGCGCCCAGCACTTCGCTGACGTCTGCCGCTGCGCGCAGCGAAAGGCCCAGTTCACGCACCGTCTTGATCTCGGGGAGGCTCTTCATCCTCCCCGCAAGGTAACCAAACCCCTCCTTCTGCGAAACTGGCCGTATGACTGACTCCCAACAGGACCGAAATGAACGGGCACAGCTCGCCTTTGCCCGGTTGCTGCCCAAGCTGTTTCGGGGCGGGCAGGCGTTCGTGGGCGTGGAGGCGTCCCTCAGCGGCTTGGATGCTGAGGTGGCGGCGCAGCGGCCCGAACATCTGCCCCACTCTGTCGCCGAACTCGTCGCGCACGTCAACTGGTGGAACCGCTGGATGCTGGACGTGATCGAGGGCGGGCAGGCCATGCCCTACCCCAAGCACGCGGCGGACACCTGGCCTGCCGCAGCGGCGGAGGACTGGGGCCGCGTCCGGGCCGAGTTCTACGAGTTGCTGGCGCGCGTGGACACCCACACCGCCCGCCCGGACCTCTCCAACCCCGTCAACCACGACGAGACCATCGGGGAACTGCTGGCGGACTTCGCCCTACACACCGCCCACCACTTCGGTCAAGTGGTGACGGTGCGGCAGGCACTGGGGGCGTGGCCGCCTCCCGGAGGGGGCGACACGTGGTGAGCGGGCCTTCAACCGTTGGCGGTCCGCCCCAGCCTTTGGGGCAGCCGTGGGCAAGCGCTTTCGGGGTGGTCCAGCCAACGTCTCCTGCGCGCGGGCGCTGGAGGGCCGAGCGCAGTTGTCCGAATGGCGCGGCGCGTGGAAGGGCACCCCTCACGGCGCCATTCTCCGCCATGCGCATTCCGGCTCGCTCACCGGGCCCGGTCAAAAAGAAGTCCGCACTTTGACACATGCGCTCAACGCGCCAGACGCGCATGATCTGCCGCAAGCCCTTCTCGCTGGTGGACCTGGCCTCGGCCTTTGCCCTGCCGGAACTGGGCCTCGCGCGCTGGGAGGTGCTGCCCGGGCCGGACCATGGCCGAGCACCGCGCGCCGCGTCCAGTGAACGCCTCCCCTTCCCCGATCTTGGCCAGGGCTCGCCGCCGCTGGAAGACTGGCTGACCCTGCCAGCCTATGCCGATTCCCAGGAGGTGACCCACGACGCCTGAACTGCGCAGACCTTGAAGTGGTGGCCGAGCGGCACCGCAAGCACCCGGAGGTGGATATTCGGCTGTCCCACCGTGGGCCCAGGCGTTCCGCTGGACACGACTGCTACACACCCACGGACCTCCCGTCGGAACCGGGGGAAAGAACACGCTCCGGCACAGACGTCAGAGCCGATAAGGCGGACGGGTACGTGGCGGTATATCCCCGCTCCTGCGCCGGATGCGGGCGGTGATGATGACCAACACCGTGGGGACCGTGGATTTCGGATTTCTGCTCCAACCCGCACAACGGCGGCAACATCTACATTCTGCTGCATCACCTTGGCGGCGCGCCCCTTCACGCGAGGGCCGGCGACCGCACCGCGCAGGGGATTTTCACCCAGACGGCCACAGCTGCGGCGCAGGCCCCAGGCGGCAGGACGGCCACGGCCACACCACCCCACCACCCTTCCCAGGAGTTTTCCCATGTCCAACGTCTTCTACCGTTCCCACAAGCCCTACCCCACCGCGGTGCGCGGGGAGGGGGTGTACCTGTTCGACGCCGGGGGCCGCCGCTACCTCGACGGCTGCTCGGGAGCGCTGGTCGCGAATATCGGGCATGGACGGGCAGACGTGGCGGAGGCGATGGCGCGGCAAGCGCGAGAACTGCCCTTCGTCCACGGCTCGCAGTTCACCTCGCCTGTGCTGGAGGAGTACGCCGCGCGGCTGATGCGGTTTCTCAATCTGCCTGGCTTCCGCTTCTGGGCCGTGTCGGGCGGCTCGGAGGCCAACGAGAGCGCCATCAAGCTCGCGCGGCAATACCACGTGGAACGGGGCGAGTCGGAGCGGTACAAGGTGATCACGCGGGTGCCGAGTTACCACGGGGCCTCCCTCGGCGCACTCGCCGCCTCAGGGATGGGCGCACGCCGGGCGATCTACTCACCACTGCTGAACGAAACCGCCTGGCCAAAGATGCCCAAGCCCGATCCCAGGTTGTCCGGTGAGGAGGACGCTGAACGCCTGCGCGCGGTGCTGGAGGAAGCGGGGCCGCAGACGGTGGCCGCATTCATCGCTGAGCCGGTCGTGGGCGCGTCGGACGCCGCCCTGTCGCCGAATCCTGGCTACCACGCCCGGATTGCCGAGATCTGCCGAAAGTACGGCGTCTTATTCGTGGCCGACGAGGTGATGAGCGGGATGGGCCGCTGTGGCTCCCCGCTGGCCGTGCGGCTGCAAGACGACGTGACGCCCGACATCGTGGTGCTGGGCAAGGGCCTCGCCGCCGGATACGCACCCCTGGCCGGACTGGCGGTCAGCCCTGAGATTTACGACACGGTGATGAACGGCTCGGGAGCCTTCAAGCACGGCTTCACCTACGCGGGCCACCCGGTCAGCGTGGCGGCGGGCCTCGCTGTGCTGGATATCGTGCAGGGCGAGAACCTCACCGAGCGGGCACACGCGCAGGGCGAGAAGCTGCTGGCCGGCCTGCGCGCACTGCAAGAGCGGCACCCCAACGTGCTGGAAGCGCGCGGCCAAGGCCTCCTGCTCGGGCTGGTGCTGGGCGATCCGACCACGGGCGAGGCCTTCCCTACACCCGGCACCGCTGAACGGGTGGCCCGGGCGGCGATGGAGCGGGGCCTCATCACGTACCCGGGCACCGGCGCGGTGGACGGCACCCGCGGCGATCACCTCCTGCTCGGACCGCCTCTGAGCGTCACGGACGGGGAGATGGAGGAGATGCTGGCGGGGCTGCAGGGGGCGCTGGAAGCTGTGGAGTGAGGGTGAGTCCTCTGGATTGCCCCTTCCCTCCGGGCTGTGGCCCTCACCCCTGGCTTCGCCAGGCCCGCGCTGCTGCGCAGCGCGGGGGCCTGTCCACCTGAACGCGGCCCACCGCCGCGCCTTCTCGAGCACAGGGGAGAATGGGGCGCCGCGCGGAAGGGCAGCCCTCACGGCGTCCCATTCTCCCCTGTGGGCATTCAAGTTCGCTCGCCGGGCGCAGTCAAAAAGAAGTCTCCTTTTTGACAAATGCTCCAGCGGGGAACGCAGCCGGGGCAAAACCAATCTCCCTCCGGCCCCCCCAGCGCAGCGACAAACCCCTTCCTGCTCCACAAGCTCCCAACCCCTACTCCCCGTACTCGGCAAACACGGCCCGGCTGATTACCAGCTGCTGAATCTCCGAGGTTCCCTCGTAAATCTCCGTCACTTTGGCGTCACGGTACAGCCGTTCCACCGGGTACTCGCGGCTGTAGCCGTTGCCTCCGAAAATCTGGATGGCGTCCCGCGTCACGTCCACGGCGGCCTCGGAGGCCAGCAGCTTCGCCATGCTGGCCTCCTTCCCATAGGGCTGCCCCTGGTCCTTGAGCCACGCGGCCTTCAGCGCCACCAGCCGGGCCGACTCGATGCGGGCGGCCATGCGCGCCACCTTGAACGACACGCCCTCGAACTCGCGGAGCTTCTTGCCGAACTGCTCGCGCTCAGCGGCGTAGCGGGCGGCGTGTTCCAGCGCGGCGCGGGCAATCCCAAGGGCCTGCATGGCAATTCCGATGCGCCCCGCATCCAGACTGGCGAGGGCCACAATCAAGCCCTGGCCTTCCTCGCCCACCCGGTTCTCGTCCGGCACCCGCACGCCGTCGAAGGTAACGGTGGTGGTATGGGCGGCGTGCAGGCCCATCTTCTCCTCGGGCCGGCCAAAGCTCAGGCCCGGCATTCCCTTTTCGACGATAAAGCACGACACGCCGCGCGCTCCGGAGCCACCCGTCCGGGCCATAACGAGGTACGTCTCGGCTTGCCCACCCGACGTGATCCAGGCTTTGGAGCCGTTCAGGACCCAGCCGTCTCCGTCCCGCTCGGCCTTCAGGCGTAGGCTGGCGGCGTCACTGCCCGCGCTGCTCTCGGTGAGGCAAAAGGCCCCGATCTTCTCGCCGCGTGCCAGAGGTTTGAGGTATTTCTCGCGCTGCATGTCGGTGCCGTACTTCAAGATCATCTGCTCGGGCAGACCATTTTGCACGGAGACGATCACGGCCACGCTCGCGTCCGCCGCCGCGATTTCCTCCAGACACAGGGCGTAGGTCACCGAGTCCAGGCCCGCCCCATCCCACGCTTCCGGCACCGTCGCGCCCAACAGGCCCATCTCGGCCAGGCCGCGCAACTGCTCCTGGGGAAACTCACCGCTGCGGTCATACTCCGCAGCCTTGGGAGCGATCTCGGCGCGGGCGTACTCACGGACGTGCTGCACGATCATGCGCTGATCGCTCGACAGGGCAAAGGCCATGCCCGCTTCGGCGGCGGTGGTCAGGGTGGTCATGGGTTCAGGCTACCAAACGGGCGTTAGGTAAGACGAAAGCAAAACGCCCTTTGTTCCGGCCAGACCTCCTGCGACCTCCCTTCAGCCCTCGTTCCCCAACGCCTCCCCCAGCGCCTCCTCAATGCCGCGCCCGCGCCAGCCGGTGTCTACGCCCAGCGCCCCGCCACCTGTCCAGCGCAGGGCCGCGCCGATCACCGAGCCGCCCGCGATGGCGAGGGCCGCGCCCGTGACTTCCTGCGGGGCTTCAGGGCAGAGCCGGGCCGCGGCCCTGGCGAGGGCCGGGGCCAGGGGCAGGGGCGGGGTGGTCACGCGGACGCGGGCGGGCAGACCGGAGGGCGGGGTCACGGGCCGAAGTGTAGCGCCCGCTCAGGCAGGCAGCGCGGGCGAAATTGGCGGGGGAAGGGGAGTCCCGCTCCGCTACACCCCGGCTACGGCGGCCCGCAGGTAGGTCTGCGCCCGGTCCAGCGGCAGCTGCCACATGGTGGTGGCCTGGTAGGGCCGGAAGCCCAGCTCGGCGTTGATGCTCAGCATGGCGGCGTTCGTGTCGGCGTTTGTGGTCCGCACAAAGCGCGCTCCGGGGTTCTCGGCCAGCAGGAGCCGCAGGTTCTCGGCCTTCAGCAAACGCCCGAGGCCCAGCCCGCGCGTTTCGGGACGGACCACCGTTCCCCCCTGGCTCACGATGGCGGGCCGGTCGGGGTGCCAGCCGAGTTCCGAGTATCCGTCCAGCCGCCCGGTGTCGCGGTGCTGGGCCGCCACGAGCAGGCGACGCCGCCCCGAAGCCGCGTGTTGGGCGTTCATGGTCCGCAACATCTCCTCGTCGGTCTTCCAGTCCTCCAGCTGCAGGTCGCCGCGCGGAATGGTGTTGTTTTCCGCCATCAGGTCCACCAGGGCGGGGAAGTGCTCCTCGGGATACAGGCCGTCGATCACCATGAGCCCATAGGCCCCGGCCCGTTCGGCCCCCCGCGCAAGCCAGCGGTCCAGGAGGTCTGGGGCCAGCTCCGCGAGCACGAGCTGATTGACGTGCTGCGCCAGTCCCGACTCGGCGCCCACCCGCTCCAGCGCCCGCACGCCACTGGGAATGCGGTCATTGGTGTTCAGCAGCAGCAGCGTCCGGCCACAGGCCTCCACCGCGTCTACAGTTGCCGTGAACAGGGCGCGCCCCAGCCCCCGGCGGCGGTAGGAGGCAAGCACCTCCACCGACACGTCCGCCACGTGCCGGTTGTGGTCCAGGTTCAGCACCACGCATGTGGCAAAGGCGACCAGCTGCTCGCGGTCGCGGACCCGCCACGCCCACACCTCCGCGAAGTCCGGAATGGCGGCGAACTGGGCCTGAAACGCCCCGAACGTTACTGGAGGATCGTCAGGCGAGCGTTCCTGGCGGATGGCTTCCGCAAAGGCATACAACTCTCGGTACTCGGTCTCCGTGGCGCGGCGCAGGTCGAGAACCTCCGGAGCGAAGGGCGCGGGCAGGGTCATGGGTTCTCCTCGGGGGAGTCGGCGGGTACACGTCACGCGCTGCGGCAGCTGCCGTTCTGAACAGGCCGCGGGGGAACGCCACCGACTGCGGCCCTCCCCGATCATAAGAGCTGGGGGCTGGCGACGCGGCCTGCGCAGAAATGGAAAGGACGAAGCGCACCCGGGCCCGCTAGAATGCCGCGCATCTATGGGCTTGAGGGCGCAGGCAAGGTGGACACAACCGTGCGGATTCTGAACTGGCTGGGGTTCGCCCTGCTGTTCCTCGTCACGTTGGGGCTGGCCGTGTTTACCCTGGGGAGTTTCGCCAACCTCAACCCGGGCGCGCCGCTGTGGCTGCGTTCGGTGGGCACCCTGGAAACGCTGCTGACCGGCCAGGCGGGCCTGAGCCAGACGGTTGGTTTTTCCCGCGCGCTGGGCCTGACCGTCCTGACCAGCCTGCTCGCGGCCCTGACGGCCTACGTCAAGCCCAGGAGCTGAACGTCCGGCCAAAAAGCGGCGCAGGCAGCGTCAGATACGCGTGCTACCCTCAGGGCGTTTTGGCCGCCGGAGGGCGCGAGGGGCTTCCGCTTCTCACCCTCCACATCTGGCTTCCGCAGGAGAGAACGAGTCATGGAACCCATGCTGATTCAGGACGTACTGAAAATCTTGCCCCACCGCTTTCCCTTCGTCCTGGTGGACCGGGTCCTCCGCGCCGAGGGCGGCGAGGTCCACGCGCTGAAAAACGTGACGGTCAATGAGCCCTTTTTCCCCGGTCACTTTCCGCAGGAACCCGTGATGCCCGGCGTACTGATTGTGGAAGCGCTCGCGCAGGCCAGTATGTTCTGCCTGCACGGTGAAATGGAACCCGGCACCATCGGCTACCTCGCGGGGGTGGAGGGAGCCCGCTTCAAGCGCAAGGTGATTCCCGGCGACCAGCTGCACCTGCACGCAAAGCTGGAATTCTTGCGCCGGGGTCTGGGCAAGACCACCTGCCGCGCCGAGGTGGACGGACAAGTGGCGGCGGAGGCGACGATTCTCTTCGCGGTGGCAAAGGGGTGAGGGCCGTGGGACGTGGAGCGTGGAGAGCGGGGGCGGGGGCGGCTCCACCTTCCACGCTTCGCCCTCCACGCTCCACGCCCGGCACCAGGGGCATGGGGTGACCCGCCTCACCCGCTACGTCACCCGGGAGTTGCTGCCGCCGCTGTTGGCGGGCACGCTGCTGTTCACGTCGGTGCTGAGCTTCGGGTATTTCTTCATCTCCAGCCAGTGGCTGCGTCACGTGCCGCTGTCCCTTATCGGGCGGTGGATCGCGTACCAGGTACCCGACACGCTGGTGAAGGTGCTGCCCATGGCCGCCGTGCTGATGACCGTCGTGGCCTTTGGCCGCCTCGCCACCGAGCGCGAGCTGATCGCCATCCGCTCGGGCGGAATTGGGCTGGGGCGCATCGCGCGGCCCGTGGCGGTGGTGGCCTCCTTCGTCACGGCGCTGGCGGTGTGGCTGAGCCTGTGGACCGCGCCCCACGCCAACCTCGAAACGCGCGGCCTGTACTGGGACGTACTGACAGGCGGGGGACTGTCGCAACTCGTGGGCAAGACGGTGGACCTGGGCAACAACCTGACCGTCTCTATCCGGGGGTATGACCACCAGAAGCGCGAGCTTCAGGGGGTGAGGGTGGAGCGCTGGGAACGTGACGATCCCCGCCGAGGCACGGTCATCTTCGCGGACCGGGGCACTTTCGAGAACCGGAAACTGGGCCTGTACGGGTATCAGGTCTTTACCGTGAACTACGGGGAGGCGGCCAAACTCGCAGGGGTGCCGGACAACGATCCGGCGGCCTTCCGGACAGCGGTGCAGAACGTCTTTGAGAACGTGGTGGTGCCGGAAACCGCAGAGGCGGCGCTGAACCTCGACACGGGGATGTCGCGCAAGCAGGCCATCGCCCAGTACGCGGACGTCATCGGGGCGGACATGGAGGGCTGGCCGGAACTGCACCGCAAGCTGACGGCGGCGGGGGTCACGCCGGTGGACCGGCAGGAGGCGCGGCTGACGCTCAACCGCAAGGTGGCGCTGCCTTTCGCCAATCTGGTCCTGGCGCTGGCCTCGTTGCCGTTCGCGCTGCGCTACGGGCGCACGCTGGGGGTCAGCCTGGGCATCGCCCTCCTGATCGCCGTGGGGTACTACCTCGTCTTTTTCGCTGGACTGACGCTGGCCGGAGCCATGCCCGCCCTGCCGGAAGTGGGCGTGTGGCTGGCGAACGTGCTGTTCGCAGCGCTGGGCCTGTGGCAGCTGAGGCGGGCGTGATGAAAGGCAGAGGGGACGGCGCGAACCGGGGAAGGTGGCCCGAGGCCTTCTCCAGGGCCACGTCGCCCGGCCCGGACCTGAACGTCTTTATCCTCTCGGCCTCCTTCGGCAGCGGGCACAAGCAGGCAAACGAGGCGCTGGAAGGAGCGCTGCGGCACGCGGGCGCCCCCGTCCGGGTGCGGCACCGCGACTACGTGACCTACGGCAACGCCTGGGAAAAGGCCGTGACGGTGGGGCTGTACCACGCCTGGCTGAAGTACGCGCCGGGCGTCTACCGCCGCTTCTACCACCTGATGGACCGGGAAGACGAGCCCTGGATTCTCGCCAACGCCTTTAACTGGCTGGGCCAGCGCGGCATGCTGCCCGAGTTGCGCGAGTTGCGGCCCGACGTGGTGGTGTGCGGCCACCCCACCCCCGTGGGCGTGGCGGACGGCGTGCGGCGGCGGCTCCGGGCCGACTTCCCCATTGCCCTGATCGTCACGGACTACTACGTTCATCACCACTCCGCGCGGCACGAGGCCCAACTGCTGATGGTGGCAAATCCCGAGGGCCGCGAGGAAGCCGCGCGCTGGGGCATCCGGGACGAGAACGTGGCCGTGACGGGCATTCCCATCAGCCCGGTGTACCGCGGGCTGCTGGGCGCGGACCGTAGAGCACTGCGGGAAAAACACGGTCTGCGCCCAGACCTGCCCCTGGTCCTGCTGTCGGGCGGTGGCACCGGCATCTACCATGCCCAGGCCCGCGTGCTGGCCGAACTGAGCAATCTGGGCCGCCACGTGCAGGTGCTTGTGCTCGCGGGAGCGACCGAGCGGGGAGTCCGGCGAATTGGCGGCGCGACGGTGCATTCGCTGGGCTACACGCTCCACTTTCCCGAACTGCTCGCGGCGTCGGACCTCGTCGTGGGCAAGGCGGGCGGCCTGACGGTGGCCGAGGCAACGGCGCTCGGCGCGCCGATGGTGCTTCACGAGCCCATTCCCGGGCAGGAGGAGAAGAACGCGGCCTACCTCGTGCGGCACGGCGCGGCCCTCTGGGCGCAGGACATCGGTGGGCTGCGCTCCGCAGTCCTGCGGGCCCTCGACGGCGACGAACACGCCCGGCTGAGTGCAGCCTCCCGCGCCCTCGGCGTGCCCGACGCGGCAGACCGGGCGGCGGCGGCGCTGCTGCACAAGCTGGGCCGCGTGCCCCATTTGGTGGACACGCCGTGAACTACGACGACTTCGCAGAGCTTTATGATCGCCAGTACGACGTGTACCGCGATGACCTGCACTTCTACGCGGGGGTGGCCGAGCGGGTGGGCGGGCGGGTGCTTGAAATTGGCGCAGGCACAGGCCGCGTGACCGCCTTTCTCGCGCGGCGGGGCGTCTCGGTGCTGGGGCTGGAGCCGAGTGCGCGCATGATCGAACGCGGGCAGGAACGGGCGCGGGCAGAGGGCCTGCGGCTCGACTTCGTGCAGGGCGAGGCGGGGACCTTCCGGCTGGAGGAACGCTTTGCCCTCGTCATCGCACCCTTCAATGCCCTGATGCACCTGTACACGCCTGGGGAGCAGTTGGAAGCGCTGCAAAACGTCCGCCAGCATCTCCAACCCAGCGGCGCGTTCGTCTTTGACCTGTATGTGCCCCGTCTGGGCGCGATGAACACGCTGCGGCACGAGGGGGAGACCTTTTACCACCCCGATGGGGCCAGGACCGACGTGTTCCTGATTCAGCGCCACGACGCGCCCCACCAGATGTTGACCACCGAATACTTCGTGGACACCACGGCCCCCGGCGGCGCAGTCACCCGGCGGCCCTATACCCTGACCCAGCGCTACTACACCCGTTATGAGGTCGAGTGGTTGCTGCGCTGCGCAGGCTTCGGACCGCCGCGCGTGACGGGGAGCTTTCAGGGCGGCCCCGTGACCGAGGCGAGCGAGGTGATGGTCTTCCAGACGCGGGTGGAGTGAGGCGCGTCCTGCCCGTCAGGACCGTTTCTCCAGCGGGTCCCGAACCCTGCTGTTTTCGGCAGTTCGGGCCAGGACGCGCAGCGGGTCCCGCGTCACCAGCAAGGCGGCCAGCGCCACCGGGAAGGACAGCGGCGCCTGGGTCCAGACGAACGGCCGGTGCGGGGAAGTGGGCCCGGAACCTGGCCCGTCTGAGCCGGAACTCCGGGCCGCAGGCCCTCCGGCTCAGAGCCTTTTCCTCACTTGACGCACCTTTTTCATGCCGTGGCGCATCCCGTGGTCCGGGCGCACGCCGTCGGCCATCAGGTGCAGCCACTGGCTGACGTAATACCCCAGCAGCAGGGGCGCGAACACCTTGAGGCCAAGGGGTTGCGGCAGCGTGAGGGCGGGCAGCGGCATCTGCGGCCAGGCGAAGCGCAGCAGCCCCGCGGCAAAGCCCACGATCAGGCCGAGGTAGACCAGCCGGGTCAGCGGCCCCAGCAACCAGGTGTGCGAGAGGCCCCGGTGACTGAACATCCGGCCGTAAGGCACCCACAGGACGCCCAGTGGCCCCCAGCGCCGCTTGCTGTCCACCTGCCCGTCGGCGAGGTCCAGGTCCGGCGAGAGCAAGAAGGTGCCGGCAAAAAAGCCCAGGGTGAAGTTCAGGGCCTGGGCAGGCGCGACTGCCACGAGGCTTTGCCGGGTGGCGACGAGGACCCCGGCGGCGAGGACGCTGTAGGCGGCGATGTTGATGAGGTTGTGAACGCGTCCACTGGGCACGCCCGCCATTGTGCCCCGCCAGATGGGGAGGATGTCGCGGGCGCTTCATCTCCCGTCAGCCGCCATACGCCATGCTGGGAGGGACATGAAACTCCCGCTTGCCCTGTTGACTGCGGCGCTGCTCGTCACGGCCTGCACGCCGTCCATGCCCGCCTCGCCCACCGCCGACGGCCCGGACGTCAACCTGGGCACGGCCCTCACCGGCGGTGGCACGCAGGTGTCGGGCGTGAGCTGGCGGGTGGATACGGGCAGCCTGCCCGCCTGGCTGAAGGTCACCCCGACAAGCGGGACCGGCCCCATCACGCTGACCTTTACCGCCGACCGCGCGCAGGGCACGCCCACCACCGCCGATCAGGCCAAACTCAGCGCCGCCGTGCGGGTGAACTGGACCCAGGGCGGGGCGAGCGGCACGAGCACCTGGAACGTCACCGCCGACCAGTACGTGCTGCGCGGCCGCGTCGTGGACGCCGCCACGGTCCAGGGCAGCGACGTGGGGAAGGGCACCGGCGTGAATGCGCGGGCTCCGCAAGACGCGCGGGGCGTGATCGTCAAGTACCGCTCGGCAGCGGCGCAGGCCACCGCGCTGGGACGGCTGGGGGTGAGCAGCGCGGGCGACGCGGCCCTCTCCTCCACCCGTTCGGCCCTCGCCCGGCTGGGGCTGACCACCAACGCGGGGGAGGATCTCGGGGGCCGCCGCGTGGCGCTGGACGTGACGGACGTGGAGGCCGCCCTGGAGGTGCTGCGCGGTGATCCCAACGTGGAATACGCCGTCCCAAATGCGGTGCTGGGCGCGCAAGAACTGGGCAGCCAGGCGCTGGCCGCGCCCGTGGTTCCCCCGGACCAGTACGCGGGGCTGCAGTGGGGCTTCAAGTTGCTGGGCTACGGCGCGGTGTGGCGGGACATGGCGTCGGGCGCATACAACAAGCCGGTGACGGTGGCCGTGATCGACACGGGCGTGCGCTTCGATCATCCGGACCTGCAGGGCCAGCTGTACGGACCGGGCGAGGGCGCGCTGGACGTGCTCACGAACACGGCCAACGGCGATGACGACGGGGCCGACACCGATCCCACCGATCCCAGCACGCCGAACCGGACGACGGGCGGCAGCCACGGCACCCACGTGGCGGGCATCATCGCCGCGCGCTGGGGCACCAACGCGGCGTTTCCAGGCTGCGACGCGTGCAGCAAGAGCGGCGTGGTGGGCGCGTCCTATAGGGCCCCGGTCAAGGTGCTGCCTGTGCGCGTGATCGACGCTTCCGGCAACGCCGAGGTGGCCGATGTGGTGAACGCGCTGCGCTACGCCTCGGGCATAAGCGTCACGCTGGAGGGCAAGACCTTCACCAACCCGCACCCGGCGCAGGTCATCAACCTCAGCCTGGGCGGAGCAATCAGCGTGGCCGAAGCGAGGCCCATGTGCGAGGCCGTGGCGGAGGTCAGTGCCCGGGACACGCTGGTGGTGGTGGCGGCGGGCAACGGCTACAGCAGCGAGCCTTATTACCCCGCCGCCTGTGAGGGCGCGGTGGCGGTGGGCGCGGTGACCCTCTCGGGCGCGAGCGCACCGGAACACGCCCGCTACAGCAACAGCTACCCGCAGGTGATGCTCTCGGCCCCGGGCGGCAGCGACGCGGGAACGACGTACAATGGCGGCACCCTCAACGACAAGCCCTACCCCGATCAGATCTTTTCCACCGAGTGGGACTACACCAAGAACCAGCCCATCTACGACAGCCACGTGGGCACGAGTCAGGCCGCGCCGCAGGTCAGCGCCCTGGCCGCGCTGCTGCTGAGCAAGGGGGTCACGCAGGGGCGCGGCGACACGCTGGCCCGCATGACCGCCACCGCCACGGACCTCGGGGCGAGGGGACGCGACGAGGACTTCGGCTTCGGCATGATCGATCCGGCGGCGGCGCTGGGCGCTCCGGCCGTCAGCGATACGCTGGGACTGCGGCTGCAGAGTGACCGCGGCGACGCCTTCCAGCCCGCCCTGGACAACCTCGGGCGCTTCAGCGCCTACCTGCCCGACGCGACGTTTACCGTGACCGCTGGGCGGGACCGCAACGCCAACGGCATCTACGGGGAGGCGGGCGAGGCGGGCGCCGAGCGTCAGGCCACGCTGGGACCGGCCCAGCCGCAGGTGGAGTTGGGCGACTTGACGCCGGCGCCCTGATCTGCCTGCGCAAGGGGTGGGGCGCCCCGGCGCCGGCGCCGAGCAATCCGCCCACCGTCTAGAGTGCATACTTGCAAAGTGGACGGGAGGCTGTGCGCCCCCCGTTCCCGTGGGGGTCTCTTCCTGTATGCCGGTGTGGACGCCCACACCTCCCCCTGAGGCGGCAAGACCCTGGAAAGAGGAGTGAAAAAAGCGTCCTGGCCGTGCATATGCTTTCACCCGCCTGCTTCGTTTTCTCGGCGTGCTCACCTTGACAGTCCTATAGACAGACCCCTACGCTGGGGCACACCTGTGTTTTTGACCTGCCCTTCACTTTCCGCTGCCTCTTCCCCTCAGGGTCAGGGGCACGGCGCGTGAATGCGGCAGACGGAGGCTTCATGAAGAAACTGCTTCTCACTGCCCTGCTTGCCACCCTCCCGACCGCCGGGGCCGCCACGCTGGTGTTCGGCGCGAACGGCGACCCCGTCAGCCTGGAATCCGGCAACATCACCGACGGCATCTCCATCCTGGTGCAGCGCCAGATCTACGACACCCTGGTGGACTTCAAAGACGGCACCACCGACACCACCCCCGGCCTGGCGACGAGCTGGAAGGCCAACAAGGACGCGACGAGCTGGACCTTCAACCTCCGGCGCAACGTAAAGTTCCACGACGGCACGCCGTTCAACGCTGACGCCGTGGTGTTCAACGTGAGCCGCTGGTGGGACAAGAGCCACCCCTACGGCTTCCGCGACCAGGGCCGCACCTTCGAGATCATGGGCGACTTGCTCGGCGGCTTCAAGGGCGACGCCACCGCCGTTATCAAGAACATCGTGAAGGTCAACGACTACACGGTGCGCTTCGACCTGAACAAGCCTTCGAGCGTGTTCCCCAGCGTGATCGGCGCCGGGTACTTCGGCATCGCCAGCCCCACGGCAATCAAGAAGGACGGCGCCAAATACGGCACGCCGGCCAGCACCCCCGTGGGCACCGGGCCCTTCATCTTCCAGTCGTGGCGCACGGGTGACCGGGTGATCCTCAGCCCCAACAAGAGCTACTGGGGAGCCAAGCCGCGCGTGGACTCGCTCGTCGTCCGCGCGATCAAAGACGCGTCGCAGCGCCTGAACGAACTTAAAGCGGGGACCATCGACTTTACCAACGACCTGACGCCCGACGCCCTGAAGAGCGTGCAGAGCGACAAGAACCTCGTGGCGGTTAAACGGCCCTCGTTCAACGTGGGCATCGTCAGCATGAACAACCGCAACCAGTACCTGAAAAACGACAAGGTGCGTCAGGCGATCTCCATGGCAATCAACAAGAAGGCCATCGCCGACGCCTTCTGGAACGGACTGGGCACCAGCAACGCCTCCTTCCTGCCCCCGGTGCTCGGCTGGGCCAACTCCAAGGACGTGCCCGCCGACTACAAGTTCGATCCGGCAGCGGCCAAGAAAATGCTGGCGGACGCGGGTTACCCCAACGGCTTTTCCCTGGACTTCTGGTACATGCCCGTCAGCCGCCCGTACTTCCCCAATCCCAAGCCCATCTCGGAAGCGATTGCGGCGGACCTCAGCGCGATTGGCATCAAGGTCAACCTTAAGACCGAGGACTGGGCCAAGTACCTCGACGACCGCAACAAGGAACCCGGCTTCGACATGTACATGATCGGCTGGACGGGCGACTACGGCGACCCGGACAACTTCTACAGCGCCTACTACGGCGCGAACGCCAGTGACGACATCAACTGGAACCCCGCCAACGTCGAGACGCTGCTGCAGCAGGGCCGCGCCGCTGTCGGCCAGGCCGAGAAGGCCAAGATCTACTCGCAGTTGCACGAGATCACCTACCGCGAGAACTACCGCATTCCGGTGGTCCACTCCAACCCCCTGGCTGCCGCCCGCACGTACGTGAAGGGCTGGGTGCCCAGCCCCCTGGGCAGCGAGGCGTTTAACACCATCACCGTAACGGGCAAGAAGTAACGCCGACTGGAGGAAGAGGGGCGACCTGGCCTCTTTTCCTCCGGCATAAGACACGCGGGACGCGGGCGCGGAGATGGCCCCGCCCCGCGTGTCCGCCTATCAGAAAGGAGGCCCGCCTTTGGGCAGTTACCTGATCCGCCGCATCCTGCGCACCCTGCTCGTCATGCTGGGCATCAGCGTGGTGGTGTTTGCCTTCGTGCGCTCAATTCCCGGTGACCCGGCCGTCGCCATGCTGGGTGAGCGCGCCACCCCCGCCGCTGCCGCGAAACTCCGCGAGCAGTTGGGGCTGAACAAACCCTGGTTTGTGAACTACAAAGACCCCGCGCACCTGCTGGACGCGCAGTATCCGCGCTACGTGTCGCAACTCGCGCGTGGCAATCTGGGCACCGGCATCAAGAGCAACATCCCCGTGCGCGACGAGCTGGCCTCGCGCTTTCCCGCCACGGCGGAGCTGAGCATTGCCGCGCTGCTGTTCGCCCTCGTGATCGGGATGCCCGCCGGCATTCTGGCCGCGCTGCGGCGCAACAGCATCTGGGACAACATCGCTACCACCATTAGCTTGGTGGGCGTCAGCATGCCGGTGTTTTGGTTGGGGCTGCTGCTGGCGTACTTCTTCGGCGTCAAGTTAGGCTGGCTGCCCCCGAGCGCCCGCCTGGGCAATGAGAACACCCTGCAGCCCATCACCAATTTCTACGTGCTTGATGCCCTGCTGCGCGGTCAACCTGCTGCGGCGTGGGACGCACTGCGGCATCTGATTTTGCCTGCCATCGCGCTCGGCAGCATTCCGCTGGCGATTATCGCGCGCATCACCCGCGCCAGCCTGCTGGAGGTGTTGGGGCAGGACTACGTGCGGACGGCCCGCGCCAAGGGCCTCACGGGCCGCACCGTGACCCTCAAGCACGCGCTCAGAAACGCCCTCTTGCCCGTGGTGACCGTGATCGGCCTGCAGGCCGGGGCCCTCCTCGGCGGCGCGGTGCTCACCGAGACCATCTTCTCGTGGCCGGGCCTGGGCTCGTGGGTGTACGAGGCGATCAGCCAGCGCGACTATCCGATCATTCAGGGCGGCGTGATTTTCGCGGCGCTGGTGGTCAGCGTGGTCAACCTGCTGGTGGACCTGAGTTACGCGACGCTGGACCCCAGGATTCAATACAGGTAATGAGGTACCCATGACCACCCTCTCCCCTCCCCAGGCCAAGCCAAAGCGGCAGCCCAGCATCTTCTGGCGGCGCTTTCGGCGCTCCACTCCGGGCAAAACGGGGGCTGTCATTGTGGCGCTGTTCGCGCTGTTGGCGCTGCTCGCCCCCGTGATCAAGCCCTACGATCCCACCACAGACCGCAACTACCGCCTGAACCTCAAGCCGCCGTCCGTCGAGGCGCTGTGGAATAAGGACACCGCAGACATCTACCGCGATCCGGTGAGCGGGCAGGTAAACGCTTGGGCCGCGCCCTTTGGCACAGACAACCTCGGCCGCAGCGTCGCCACACGCGTGCTGCACGGCGCGCAACTCAGCCTGAAGGTGGGCGTGCTCAGCACCCTGCTGGCGCTTGTTGTGGGCACGCTGCTGGGCACCGTCTCGGGGTACTTCGGCGGGTGGCTGGACGCGCTCACGGGCTACCTCAGCGACGTGATGCTGGCGTTTCCGTCCATCCTGCTCGCCATCGGCTTTGCCAGCATCTTTTCCAGCGACAACCCACCGCTGCTGATCCGGGGGATGGACCAGCTGTTTGCGCTGCACAGCCCGCAGCTCGTGACCGCCATGCTGGCCGTGTCGCTGGTGCAGGTGCCGGTGTATGTGCGCCTGGCCCGCGCCGTGGTGCTCAGCGTGCGCGAGCGCGAGTTCGTGCAGGCGGCGGGCGCGCTGGGGGCCACCCAGAGCCGCATGATCTTTCGGCACGTGTTGCCCAACAGCCTCTCGCCGCTGATCGTGCAGGGCGCGCTGAGCATCGCCACCGCCACCATCGAGGTCGCCGCGCTGGGTTTTCTGGGCATCGGCGCGCAGCCGCCCCTGCCGGAGTGGGGCACCATGATCAGCGACTCGCGCCAGTATTACGTGGACGCGCCGTGGACAATGGTGTTTCCCGGCCTCGCCATCTTCCTGACCGTGCTGGGCTTCAACCTGCTCGGCGACGGCCTGCGAGACGTAATGGACCCGCGCAGTACGCAGTAGGGACGCAGTAGGCAGAAGGCAGAGAGCCCTGAAGGGCTCTCTGCCTTCTGCTCTTGGCACCTGGAGCAGGTGTCGAAGTGCGGACTTCTTTTTGACCGAGCCCGGCGAGCGAGCATGAACCGGCATGGGGGGAATGGCCCCATTCCCCCCCATGCGCTAGCCCAAAACGCCCACCACCCCGCCCAGTGCCTCGGGCAGAAAGCGCTGTCCGGTGGCCTGAAGCAGTTGGCGGGAGAGGCGCAGACCGGGCAGCCCGGAGAGGTCCAGGCGGGCGGCTCCGCTGGCACCCGTCTGGGCGTGCCCGGTGAGGTCTGCGAGGGTGTGGTAGGGCTGGAGGAGGCCGGGGGGCAGGGTGCCGCCCGTGAGGACGATCAGGTCCGCGCGCTCGGCGAGCGAGCGCAGGGTGGGGTCGCGGCGGCTCAGGGCGTAGCCGCGCACACTGGCGGGCAGGTCACGGGCCAGGCGCTCGGCCTCAGGCACGGTGTCAGCGGCGAGGCCCACCTGCGCAAAGCCGAGGCGCACAAGCGGCAGCGCCTGCGAGAGGTCCGTGCCACTCCCCACGAAGAGGGCCGACGCGCCGCGCGCCGCGTAGCCGCTGGCCTCCACCGTATCCATCAGCGCGTCGGTGAGGCTGTAGGTGCCGTGCGCGCCGCCACCGCCCACGCCTCCCGTAAGGACCACCGCGTCCACCCGACCTGCCCGCCGCGCGTCGGGATCGGGGCTCACCGCTCCCACCACGGCCCGCTCCTGCGAGGGGTGGACGAGCGCGCCCGTGAAGCGCAGCACGCGGCACGCTTCCAGCACCGCGGGCAGATCGTCTACGGGCACCCCCACGGCGATCAAACCGAGGTCCCGCAGCGCGCGGGCGGTGGGCGAGGGATAACCGATCAGGGCGAGAGGCGCGTCGGGGGCGGACATCGCGCCCAGTGTACCGCGCGGCTTTCCAGAACCGGGAGGTCATGAGAAGACCTCCCCGGTCAACGGCCCGGAGAGGCGTGTGGGAAAGGTCAGTTGCTCTTGCTGGCCGTGTCGCCCTGGTTCGGGGCGCTGCCCCCCGCCAGATCCGTGGTCGCGGGCGTGGCCGCCGTGGTCGCGGCCGGCCCAGGGTTGGCGGCCGTCGTGGTGGGGACGGCGGGGCTTCCCGGAATGCTCACGCTGGTGGCGGGGGCGTTGCCGGCCGCGCCCGCGCTGCTGCTGGGCGCGCGGGGCTCAGGCGAGGAACCCCAGGTGCCGCCCGTGGTGCCCGCCTGGGTGGCGCGGGCAGGGGCGGGAGCGGGTGGAGCGTTTTCCTCGATGCCCTCCAGCCACATGGTCCCCACGATGTTGCGGACGTTGCGGCTGGCCTGGTGCAGGCTCTGGGCAGCATCGGGATTCACCGAGTTGACGGCCTTCAACACGGCCTGACGGGCGCTGGGTACGCGGGCGAGCACCACGGCCACCGTCCCCAGGAGAAGCAGCGTGATCCAGCTCCCACTGCCGCCCTCGTCCTCACCCCTCGCCTCCAGACGGATGGGCTCGGCGCGTCGCCACTCGGCTCCGCCGCGCTTGCGCAGCCTGGCGAGGTCCCGCTCGGCCTGTTTGCGGGCCGGGGTCACGCGCTTTTCCACCTCGCGCTCCAGCCGAGCGGCGTCCCACTTACGCCGTTCGGCGCGCAACTTCTTCTCGGCGTCTGCCCGGGCACGGCCCAGCTCACGCTCGATGTCGCGGCGTTGCAACTCGAACAGGTCCTGCACCTTCTCGGCGTGGGCCTTGGCCTGCCCCTTGGTCTCGGCCACCTTCACCCGGGCCACCTTCTTCGCGTCCTTCAGCTCGCGCTCGGCCACCTTGCGGGCCTGGCCCGCCGCCTTGTGGGCCTTCTTTTCGGCTTCCTTCCTGGCCTGTTCTGCCCGCTTGCGGCGCTCGGCCGCCATGTCCTGCGCCGACCCGCGGACGTCGTGGGTCAGTTCGGTCACTCGCCCCGCCACTGTGCCCGCCACGTCGTGAGCCGTTTCCAGCAGGGCGTGGGCGCGGCCGCGGCTGGGCACCTCCCCGCGCGCGGTCTCCAGGGCGATGCCCAGCGTCTGGACACCTCTGTGGGTGGCAACGTGCGCGGCTGCGGTGGCCGCCGTTCCCACCACCTGCGCCGCGTCTTCGGCGTGCGAGGCCGCGCTGCTCAGGGCGGGCTTCACCGTACCTTCCAGGGTGTCGTGGGCGGTGTCCCGCACGCCCTGGGTACCGCCGATCAGCCTGCGCCGCGCCTCTGCATTCAGGGC
Organism: Deinococcus hopiensis KR-140; assembly: GCF_900176165.1. Taxonomy (NCBI): domain Bacteria; kingdom Thermotogati; phylum Deinococcota; class Deinococci; order Deinococcales; family Deinococcaceae; genus Deinococcus; species Deinococcus hopiensis. The sequence continues at coordinate 1,037,696 of NZ_FWWU01000009.1, read as the reverse complement.
CAGGGCCCCCAGGGCCCCCAGCAGCAGCAACTTGCCGCCGTCCACGCCCAAGTCCTTGTCACTCATGTGGTGCTCCTTTCGCGCTCCCGCCAGGCCGAACCCGGGGAAGCCCATCGCGCCCATTGTCCGGCGCGCTTCCCTGCGGAACATGGGTGAAACGTAACGTGGCTTTCATGGTAGGACCTTGACGTGGACTGCTCTACCGTGAGCCGCGTGCCCCTCTCCCCCACCCGGGACGCTCTAAACTCGGGGGCGTGACCCGCAAGGCCCGCGCCACCACCGCTCCTGCCCCCACCCTGGTTCCCTCCGCGCCCACCGCACCACAGGGGGCGGGGCCGCTGCTTTCCCGGCTGGAGGTCCGCAACCTGGCGACGATTCGGGACCTGGCCCTCGAGTTTCGCCCGGGCTTTTCGGCCTTTACCGGCGAGACGGGCGCGGGCAAGAGCATCATCGTGGACGCGCTGGGGCTGCTGCTGGGGGGGCGGGCCAACACGGACCTGGTTCGCACGGGCGAGGAGCACCTGCTCGTGACCGGCTTCTGGGGGGAGGGCGAGGACATCAGCGCCAGCCGCCGCGTGACCGCCCAGGGCCGCAGCACCGCCCGGCTCGACGGCGAGGTCGTCAGCGTGCGCGAACTGGGCGAGTGGGCCGCGCCCCGCCTGACCATCCACTGGCAGCACAGCGCGGTGAGCCTGCTGACCCCAGCCAACCAGCGCAGCCTGCTCGACCGCCAGGTGGGGGCCGAGGTGGAGGCCTACGTGGCAGCGTACCGCGCCTGGACCGAGGCCAGGAACCGTCTGGAGGCCCTGCGTACAGGCGAGCGCGAGCGGGCGCGGCAACTCGATTTGCTGACCTTCCAGGTGCGTGAAATTGCGGAGGTGGCCCCGCAGCCTGGCGAGGAAGAACCCCTCTCGGCGGAGCTGGGCCGCCTGGCGAACCTCGAAACCATCGCGCAGGGAGCGGCGGGCGCGCTGGAACTGCTCTCGGAAGGCGAGGCGAACGCGGCGGCCCTCATCAGCGAGGCAGTCCGGGCGCTGAACGCGGGTGCGAAATACGACGAGACGAGCGCCCAGCTCCAGAACGAGTTGCGTGAGGCCCTGGAGAGCGTGCAGGCGGTGGCGGGCGAACTGCGCGGCGTGGCCGAGGACAGCGCTCCAGACCCGGAGGAACTCGCCCGGGTGGAAGGCCGCCTCTCGGCGCTGGGCAAGCTGCGCGCCAAGTACGGGCCCACCTTGGAGGACGTGCTCGCTTTCCATGCCGACGCCACGCGGGAACTCGCCGCCCTGACCCGCGACGAGCAGGATGCGGGCACGCTGGAAGCCGACGTGGAGAAGCTGCTGGAAGAGGTGCGCCGCGCCGGGCGGGCGCTGGACGGGGCGCGCACGGGCACGTCGGGTCCCCTCGCCGCCAGTCTGCTGGCGGTCATCCGCGAGCTGGGGATGCCCCACGCGCGTCTGGAATTCCGCCTCTCGCCCCTGGGCCAGCCCGGACCGCACGGCCTGAGCGACGTGGCGATGTACTTCACCGCCAACCCCGGCGAGGACCTGGGACCGCTCGCGGACGTGGCCTCGGGCGGTGAGCTGTCGCGCGTGATGCTGGCCATCAGCACGGTGCTGGGGGCCGAAACGCCCGCTGTGGTCTTCGACGAGGTGGACGCGGGGATCGGCGGCGCGGCGGCATTGGCGGTGGCGGCGCAGCTCGCGCGGCTGGCCCGGGAGCGGCAGGTTCTGGCCGTGACCCACCTCGCCCAGATCGCCGCCCGCGCGGACCAGCACTACAAGGTGGAAAAGCAGCTGGAGGGTGGGCGAACGGTCAGCCGCGTGCGGCTGCTCGGCCCGCAGGAGCGCCTGGAAGAGATCGCCCGGATGCTCAGCGGCAATACGTCGGACGCGGCCATCTCGCACGCGCGGGAGTTGCTGTCGGGGCGGGAGGCGGAGGGTTTGCCCTCCGCCTCCGTCCGGGGCCAGGCCGAGCCGCCCCGGTAGCGACCGACCTGTCAGAGTGAAGGGGTGCGGTTCAGGAACTATGCCCCGGACGCCCGGCTGCGCGGGCTGGTGCAGGACTACTGGGAGATGGACGAGGTGGTGCTGGACCACCACGAGCAGCACCACACCCTGCCCGAGCGCTCCATCCGGCTGACCTTCGCTACCGGGCACAGCTGGCGGCAGGTGGGGCAGTCCTGGGTGAAAGCACCGCCCGCCACCCTGTCGGGCCTGATTCTGCAACCCCAGCCCTCTGTGGTACTGGGTGAGGTGCGGGCGCTTGTGGCCGAACTGTACCCCTGGGGCGCGCGTCAACTGCTGGGCTGGAACGCCGCGACGCCGCAGGCCGAGCTGGACGCGCTCGTTTCGGGCACCTCTGCGGGCCGAGAAATTGTGGCCCTCCTGGAACTGGGCGAGTGGGAAGCGGCCCGGCAGGTCCTGGAGGCCTGGCTGCTGTCATTGCTCAACGGGCATGCCGCGGAGGCGGGCAAGGGCGTGGAGGCCGCCGAGCGGATCTACCGCGCACTGGGCAAGGTCCGTGTGGCCGATCTGGCCGAGGAGCTGAACCTCAGTCCTCGGCAACTGGAGCGGCTGTTCGCAGGACAGGTGGGGGTGAGCGCCAAGACCCTCGCGCGCCTCGTGCGCTTCGAGGAGGCCCACTTCCGCATCCGTCAGGCTCCCGATACCTCGGTGGCAGATCTGGCCTTCGATCTGGGCTTTTTCGATCAGGCGCACCTCATCAAGGAGTTCAGGGCCCTCACCCTGATGACCCCCCGCGCCTTCGCCGAACTCTCAGCCCGGCGTCTGGAGGACACGCCGCTGGAAGGCTGGGTGCCCCGCTGAGCCCTTTACGCAGGGCGTCGCATTTTTACAAGAGCCTTCCCCACCCCTCGCCCTACGCTGCGCTCCATGAAGGCGCCTCAGACACCTCCGATTTATTTCCTGCTCGTCACCACCTTTCTCTTCGGCATCGGCATGTCGCTGGTGTTTCCCGTGCTGCCCTTTCTGGTGGCGCGGTACGTGCCCGACGCGACTCAGCAGGGCGCGGTGATCGGGGGCCTGGCCGCCGTGTTCGCGCTGGTATCGTTCTTTTCCGCCCCGGTGCTGGGCGCGGTCAGCGACGCCTTTGGGCGTCGGCCCGTCATCATGCTCAGCCTGCTGGGCAGCGCGCTGGGCTTCCTGCTGTTTGGCATCGGCGGCAGCCTGACGGTGCTGTTTCTGGGCCGCGTCATCGAGGGCCTGACCTCAGGTGCGATGGGCGCGCTGATGGCCTACATTGCCGATTCCACCGACGAGGAGGACCGGGGCAAGGTCTTCGGGATGATCGGCGCGACGGTAGGCGCGGCCATGATCGTCGGTCCGGCACTGGGCGGGTTCCTGTCCCGCTTTGGGCTGAGTGCCCCGGTCTTTGTGGCGGCGGGCGTGACCCTCGTCAACCTGCTGTGGGGCCACTTCGTCCTGCCCGAGAGCCTGCCCCGGGATCAGCGCAACCGGCACTTCGACGCCACGCATCTCAATCCCTTCCTGCAGCTCGGCCACGCCTTGCAGCGTCCGGTGGTGCGCCGCCTCGTTGGCGTCAGCGTGCTGTTCACCCTGCCCCTCTCGCTGATGCAGATCGTCCTCCCGCTGACCGTCCGCGACACCCTGGGCTGGGGCCCAGCACAGATCGGCACCGTGTTCATGGTGTCGGGCGTGGTGGATATCGTGATGCAGGGCGTGCTGCTGCCGCACCTGATCCGCCTGCTCGGCGAACGCCGCCTGGGGCAGTTGGGCCTGGGCGTGGGCCTGATCGGCATGGTGGGCCTGTCGCTGGTGCCCCTGAAACCCGTCGCGGCCCTCGTCTACCTCAGCGTGCTCGTCTTCTCTCTGGGCGAGGGCGTCTTTTCCGCCTGCCTCTCCACCCTGCTGTCACTGGCGATTCCAGCAGGCGAACAGGGCCGGGTGCAGGGCGGCGCGCAGGCGATGGGCGAACTTGCCCAGGCCGTGGGCCCACTCGCCACCGGCCAGCTCTACTCGCGGATGGGCCCCTCGGCCACCCTCGGGGCAGGCGCGGGCTCCGTCCTGCTGGCGCTGGCGCTGCTGCTCACGGCGAAGATCGGGGGGGGCGAGGAAGCGCCGGGCGGTTCCCCTGACGTTACGCCGCCTGCGGCCGGGGTGTGAGGACGGAGGTGATGGGGTGGCCCCCTCTGTTCGGGCTGTGCCCGTCACCTCTGGCTGCGCCAGGCCCTCTCTCCCTGCCGAGCGCTGCGCGTCGCCGGGAAAGAGAGTCGGCCGCCTCACCCCACCTTCCCAGGCCGCCCCACGCGCAGCGCACGGGCCTCTTTGAACTGCACGCGCGCACAGCCACGCCTTCACGCACGCGAGGGAGCCGAGCCTATCGGCACTTCCCACGGTCTTCGCCGGGCGCAGCGCTGCTTTCCCCTGCCCCGGCCGGAGTGGGGAGAACCGCGACGGGTGCCCCTGCCCGAAAATCTCCTGGCCCACCGACACGCCCCATCCGGCCGTGAACCCGCCCCCCTCTCTGTGCGTTTCATCAAGGCGAGCTTCAGTCCAGGGTCAGCCCCCATGCCTAAGCTGACCCCATGAACAAAACCCTGACCGCCGCGCTTGCCCTGAGCGCGGCCCTTCTCTCAGGCTGCAGCATGACCGGTAGCGGCCAACTGCGCGTCCACGAGGCGCTGCTCTACGGCGGAACCCAGGAGCGTATCGCCTGGATCTACGGCAACATGGGGTCCGGCACGGCGAGCAGCGTCAAACTCGGCGGCGCGGCGCTGGACCTGCGCGCCCAGGTCCAAGACCGCCTCGCGGTGCCCGGAACGCTGAGCGTGAATGGCAAGGCCACCTACCGGCTGCCCACATCAGCGCTGCCGCCCAAGCTGTCGCTGGTCCGCGACACGGCGGGTCTCTTCGACGTGAACTTCAGTCACGGGGTGCAGGCCATCTACTATACGGACGGCCGCACTTGGACCCGCCTCAACGGGACCTCGGGCCGGGGCGTGCGCGGCACAGGCGTGACGGGCCTGCGCGACGCCGGCCGCCTGACCGTGGACGAGGCCGAGGCGCTCGGGAGCGCCCTGCTGGGGCAGGGACCGCTGGCCGTCGCCGTGCTAAACGAGGGCGAGGTGCCGGACGGACCCCTGACCGTGGAACCCGCCCCGAGTGAATACCGCCGCACGGCGCTGTATGTCCTGCCGGGCATCCTCACCGTTTCTGCCCTGGGCGGCGTGACCTCGCCTGCCCCCACTCCCACCCCCGGAGGACGCGTGAGTTTCAGCCAAGTCGCCAGCGGTACCAACGCCAGCGTGACCGAAGCCGATGTGCAGGTGGCGACCACCCAGGCGGCGGCCCGCGCCCTGCTGGGTCTGGCCTACGGACGGCAGACCGGAATTCCCTCCGTCCCCACCCTCTCGGGCAACGAAACGCTGGTGGGCGTGTTCCTGGGTCAGCGCTCGACGGGCGGCTACAGCGTCGGGGTAACCGACGTGAGCGCCCAGGGCGGCATCCTCACCGTCACCGTAAGCCTTCAGGCCCCCGGAGCGGGCAGCATTACGACGCAGGCCCTCACGACTCCCTGGACGGTCATCCGCGTTCCGGGGATCTACCGCGACGTGCGCGTTGTGGATCCCCAGGGCCGCCCTGTTCGCTGAGGCTCCCGCAGCTGGGGAGGCAGGGCCGCCGCGCTCCTGCCTCCTTTTTTCGCGGCCCTGTTTCGCAGCGGCGAGCTTTGTTGCTCCGCTTACGGTGTTCCGGTCGGCTGGACTGTTTCCCCCAGCGTGACAACAAGAGGGTTGGCTTGGAACCGGTTCCTGTTCCACGATGGGTCTCAGCACCTCTAGACCTCTAGACATGATCCCCGCTCGCGGGCCCGACCCGTAAGGAAGGAACCTTCTGCATGAGCCTGACCCGAACTCCCCTGCTGCAAAAACTTGGTATCCAGAATGCAACCGTGCACCACAACCTCGGCGTCGATGAGCTGTACGCAGCGGCGCTGCGGCTGGGCGAGGGCGTTCAGTCGGCCAGCGGGCCGCTGACGGTCCACACCAACAAGACGGGCCGCAGCCCCAAAGACCGGTTTATCGTCGAGGACGAGCTGACGCGCGATCAGGTGTGGTGGGGCGGCTTCAATACACCTGCCTCGCCGGAAGTGTTTGACCGGCTGCTGGCGAAGATGACCGCCCACGCGGCGGGAGGCGAGCTGTTCGTACAGGACGTGTTCGCGGGGACAGACTCCGAATACCGCCTCGGCGTGCGGGCCGTGACCGAGATGGCCTACCACTCGCTGTTCGTCCGCAACATGTTTGTGCGGCCAAGCGACGCCGAGCGGGCCGAGTTCGAGCCGGACTGGACCGTCTTGAACCTGCCTTCCTTTCGTGCAGATCCTGAGACGGACGGTGTGCGCAGCGACACCTTCATTCTGGTGAACTTCAGCCGCCGCATGATCCTGGTAGGCGGCACCGAGTACGCGGGCGAAAACAAGAAGGGGATCTTCGGGGTGCTGAACTTCCTGCTGCCGTCCCTGGGCGTGATGCCCATGCACTGCTCGGCCAATGTCGGCGACGAGGGGGATGTGGCGCTGTTTTTCGGCCTGTCGGGCACTGGCAAGACCACCCTGTCGGCGGACCCCAGCCGCCGCCTTATCGGGGACGACGAACACGGCTGGACCGACGCGGGCATCTTCAACTTCGAGGGCGGATGCTACGCCAAGGTGGTGCGCCTGAACCCGGAAGCCGAACCCGACATCTTCCGCACCACGCAGACCTACGGTACGGTGCTGGAAAACGTGGTGCTGCGGCGCGACGGCACGCCGGACCTCGACGACGATTCCCTCACCGAGAACACCCGCAGCGCCTACCCGATCACCCAGATCGCCCACAGCGTGCCCGAGGGCCGCGCCGGGCACCCCAGGAATATTATCTTCCTGACCGCCGACGCCTTCGGGGTGCTGCCGCCGCTAAGCCGCCTGACGCCTGAACAGACCATGTACCAGTTCATCAGCGGCTTTACAGCCAAGATTCCCGGCACTGAGGACGGCGTCACTGAGCCCATCCCCACCTTCTCCACCTGCTTCGGCGCGCCCTTCATGCCCCGGCACCCCGGCGAGTACGCGCGGCTGCTGGCCGGCAAGATCGGGGAAAGCGGCGCGCGGGTGTGGCTGGTCAACACCGGCTGGAGCGGCGGTCAGTACGGCACCGGCACGCGCATGAGCATCCGACATACCCGCGCCCTGATTCACGCTGCGCTCTCGGGTGCGCTGGACAGCGCGGCCTTTGTCCGCGAGCCCTTCTTCGGCCTGGAAATCCCGACGGCGGTGAACGGCGTGCCCGCGGAGGTGCTCAACCCGCGCGGCGCCTGGGCCGACAGCGCAGCCTATGACCGCACCGCCCGCAAGCTGGCCCGCATGTTCCGCGACAACTTTGGGCGCTTCGAGGACGGGGTAGACCCGGCGGTGACCGCGAGTATGCCCGAGCACGCGGACAGCTGAAGTCCAGAGGGCCAGGGTGCATCATGGGAGCACCATGGACGGTCCCACGCGCGTGCTCGCCCTCGCCCGTCAGGCGCTCCTGCGGACCCAGGCGCTGTACGACTTGGCCAGGACCCTGACCCAGGCGGGCTCTGAAGACGACGTGCTGCACCGGGTGGTCAGCGCCCCCACCACACTCCTGGGGGTTCACCGGGCAGTTCTGATCACGCTCAACCCGGAAGCGGAGCTGGTCCGGCATTTTCTGGTGGCGGGGCCGGGCGCGCGGTACGTGCAGCGGCCCGACTGGGAGGAACTGCAGGGTGGCCTGACCGGCTGGGCCCTGCGAGAGCGCCGGGTCGCGGTGTCGCCCGCGAACTACCTCGACCCGCGCGAGAGCCCGGCGGTGCAGGCGCGCCGGCAGCAGACCCAGTGCGGCGGCATCGTGGTGCTGCCGCTGCTCCTGGACGGCGCGGTGTACGGCACCCTCACCGTTATCCACACCCCCCAGGCCGGCGATTTCAGCGATGACGAGGTGGCGTGGCTCGAAGCCCTCACATTTCAGGCGATGGCCGCGCTGGAGGGGCTGCGGCACGCCCGGGAACAACCGCAGATGGCCGCACCCTTCGACGGGTTGACTGGCCTGCCCACGGCCCTGCTGGCCGACGACCGGCTGCGTCAGGCGGTGGCGCGCAGCCGGGCGACGCACGCGCCCTTCGCGCTCCTGCTCGTGGACATCGGCTCCCTCACGGAGGTGAACGGGCGATATGGCCGCGCGTCGGGCGACGCCCTGCTCACGCAGGTGGCCGCCCGACTTCAGGACGTGGTGCGTCCCCCCAACACGGTGGCGCGGCGCTCAGGCGACGGGTTCATGGTGCTGGTGGAGGACCTGCCCGGTGGGAGCGATGCACGCGGGGTCACGGCCCTGATTCTCGGTGTGTTTGGCGCGCCCTTTGAGGTCAGCGGAGAGGCGCTGAGGGTCACAGCGTCCGTGGGCGTGGCCCTCTTTCCCGTCGACGGCACGGACCCCGCCTCGCTCCAGCAGCGGGCCCAGGTCACCCTGCAGCAGGGCAAAGCGCTGGGGGACCCTGCGGGCGACACCTGATCCTGCGCGCCACCGGTCCGCTCCTCTTCCCCGCCCCCTTCTAAAGGAGGACGCGCGGGCCGCACGCGGTATGCTCAGATGACGCGTGAAGTCCGGGCAGGGCGGGAAGGGAGAGGACAGCTCTTGGAAGAAGCGGTGTTGATCATTCTGGCCACCTTCGGCAGCATTTTCGGCGGGGTGATGGGCATCATTCACGTCTCGGGGCGCAACAGGATTCAGGTGTTGCGCGAGAAGCGGCTTCTCGCCGAGGCGCAGCGTCCCCTGCTCCCCCCGGCCGTGCCTGTGGCCGATCCCCACGCCGCCCCCGTGCTGGCCCTGCAGCTCCCCGAACCCCAGCGCTCGGCGGCGCTGGCCCTGCTGTCCCGGCTGGCCGACGCCCCCGCCTCGCTCGATGCCCGTAGCCGGTACATCATCGCGCAGACGCAGGGCGAGTACCTGCCTGAGACGTTGCGCGGCTACGTCAACCTGCAGGGTGGCGCGCGGCGGCAGCTCGAAGCCCAGGGCCTGAACCCCGAGGCGCTGCTCGGCGAGCAGTTGGCCCTGATGGACCAGGGCGTACAGGACGCGCTGCGCCTCGACCATGAGGCGGCGGACCGGGTGCTGACGCAGGGCCGCTTCCTGCGCGAACGCTTTCGGTGGACTGGGTCCCCTGAGACCGCTGGGGACGGGTCGACCCCGCCCCACGGGCTGCTCAAGATCTGACCTGCCCCTTACGAGAGGTGCGGGCGCAACACCGGCAGCAGGGCCCCCGGGCCCAGCAGGACGTGGGGATCGAGGTCCAGCACGGTGATGATGCTGTTGCCCGTGAGGCTGGTGTACCGCTCACGCTCGGGAGACTGGCGGCGGTCGCGGCCGTAGGTCACGTTGGTCAGGCGGATCGCCACCACCGGTACCCGGGTGAACTGGGCGATTACCAGGTAATCGACCTTGACCCAGCCGCGCCGGGCCAGCTCACCCTCGGGCGTCAAGGCATGAAAACCGCGCAGCTGCACGTGCCGCATGATCTGGTAGGGCCGCCCGGCCAGCGCTTCTTCCAGGGCCTGGGTAAAGCGGTCCCCAACCCGCATCCGCCGCTCGGGTATGGCGCGGTCCGGCGCGGTCACGGCCGTCTGGCCCACCGCGGTCCGGCTCCCGGAGGTCTGCTCCACGGAGGTGTGTCCCGCAGCGGTCTTTCGCAGCGGCTCAGGGTCAGGCGCCGGAGATCGTTTCTTGAACATGCCACGCACCGCTCCATGTTAAATCGTCGCCGCGGGCAGGGCGGGGCTGGATTGAGAAACGGTGTGGCCCCCGCAGCCTCACTCCCACTCGATGGTGGCAGGCGGCTTGCCGGTAATGTCGTAGACGACCCGGTTGATCTCGTGGACCTGGTTGACGATGCGGTTACTCATGGTGGCGAGAAAGTCGTAGGGCAGCCTGGCCCACTCGGCGGTCATGAAGTCGTCGGTGGTCACGGCCCGCAGCGCCGCCGTATACGAATAGGTGCGTTCATCGCCCATCACGCCGACCGACTGGATGGGCGTCAGGATCGCCAGCGCCTGGCTACAACCGTCGTACAGCCCGAACTCGCGTAGCCCCGAGACAAAGATGTCGTCCACCCGCTTGAGAATGTCGAGTTTTTCCTCACTGATTGCGCCCAGGCAGCGAATCGCCAATCCCGGGCCCGGAAAGGGGTGACGCATCCGGATGTGGTCCGGTAGGCCGAGCAGGCGCGCGATTTCCCGCACCTCGTCCTTGAAGAGGGTGCGGAAGGGTTCGACGAGCTTGAAGGCCAGGTCCTCGGGCAGGCCACCCACGTTGTGGTGGCTCTTGATGTTGGCCGCACCCTCGCCGCCCGCCGACTCGATCACGTCCGGGTAGAGGGTGCCCTGCGCGAGGAAATCGAAGGGCCCGTACTCGCGCGCCTCCCGCTCGAAGGCCCGGATAAACTCGCGCCCGATGATCTTGCGCTTCTGTTCGGGGTCCGAGACGCCCGAGAGGGCCCCGATGAATTCAGCGCGGGCGTCCACCGTCACCAGATTCACGCCCAGAGGCCGCAGCGCCGCCTCCACCTGCTCGCGCTCGCCGAGCCTCAAAAGGCCGTGGTCGATAAACACGGCGGTGAGTTTCTCGCCGATGGCCCGCGCGAGCAGCAACCCCAACGTGGAGGAATCCACCCCGCCGCTGATCGCGAGCAGCACCCGGCCCTCGCCCACCTGCGCGCGCACGCCCTCAATCAGCTCGTCGATGATGTGTTCGGCGTTCCAGTCGCGCGCCACACCGCAGATCTCGAGGAAGTTCGCCAGCATCTGCCCGCCCTTGGGGGTGTGAACCACTTCCGGGTGGAACTGCACGCCGTAGCGCCGGGTGACCGGGTTCTCGATGCCCGCGACGGGGGTGTCCTCGGTCTCGGCGATCACCTCATAGCCGCGGGGCAGCTGCGTCACGGAGTCACTGTGGCTCATCCAGGCGACGAATTCGCCCTGAATGCCCGCGAACAGCTGTCCACCGTAACGGGTCAGGTCCGCCTTGCCGTACTCGCGCTTGCCCGCGCGCTTCACGTCGCCGCCTACCTCGTGGGCGAGGTACTGCATGCCGTAGCACACGCCCAGGATCGGCACGTCGAGGTCCAGCACGCCGGGTGCGGGGCGCGGGGCCGCAGCGTCGTACACGCTGCTGGGCCCGCCCGACAACACGATGCCCTGAGGATTTTCCTGCGCGATGCGCTCCAGGCTGGCATTGCCCGGCAAGATCACGCTGTACGCGCCAAGTTCGCGAAAGCGCCGGGCGATCAGGCGCGTGAACTGGCTGCCGAAGTCGAGAATGACGACACTCACGGGCCCGATTGTGTCATGTGGAGCCGGGCAGATGTCCGGGCAGGCTGAGCAGGGGGCAGGGGACGGCGAATTCTCTCCCGGCCCTCTGCCCCTGTCCCTCCTCCGGCTCAGGGCGCCAGCCCGATGGGCACCACCGCGTCCTCCGGCACCTGAACCGTCACCGTGACGGGGCGGTAGCCCTGGGCCGAGACGCGCAGGACGTACGTTCCCGGTTGCGGGAGGCGGACGGTGCCGGGCGCACGCCCGATCTTGTCTCCGCGCTTCCACCCCGTGCCAGCTGGGGTCGAGACGGCCTCCAGGCGCACGGGTACGCCCGCGTTGCCGCTGACCTTGAAGGTCACCGGGCAGCACCGGGAAGCGCTCGGCGTGAGGGTCACCGGGCGGGACGGAGAGACGGACGCGCGCGTCTTCCAGGCCCAGAAGCCTCCGCCCAGCGCGAGCAGGAGCGCCAGCACAGCCAACAGTGGCCACGGGAACCGGGCGGGGCCGTAACGCCGGGGCGGGGGCGGCCCGCCCACCCCTTCCTTGACCACCCGCCGGGTGCCGTCGGGGTTCCACACGATGCGGACCGGCTCGCCGCCGACCCGCCGGGCGGCGGTGCGGGCGCTGCCCACGGCCACCTGCGGCGCGGTTGCGCCCTCCCCCACGGCGCGGATCACCCGGTGGGTGTCCTCTGGCAGCTTGCCCTGGTCCCCGGCAAGCAGCTCTCGTTCGGCTGGGCCAGGCGGCGGGTCCGAGCGCCCCACCGGTGCAGGAGCGGGAGGGGCGGGCGTGACCACCAGCAGGGCCGAGTCCTCCATCAGGGTATCGGGCGTGAAGGGCGACTCCACCGCAGGCGGGGGCGGTGCCGGCGGCTTGGCTGGCGCGTTTTCCGCGTTCCACAGGGTATCGGCCAGCGCGCCACTAAGGACGATGGGAGAGCCGTCGTGGGCGGGGAGAGCGGGCTCGGGGTCGGGGAGGGTGACCAGCGCGGGCGGGCGAGCGGTGGACGCGGGACGGGACGTGGGCGCCTCACGGGTGGGGGGCAAGGATCCGAGGACCGGGGCCGGGCCAGCAGGCACCGCGTCAAAGCTTTCCAGCAGTTCCCGGGCTGAGGTGTCGTCCAGCGCCACACGCTGCAGGGCCGGGGGCACCCCACCCAGCATTTCCAGCGCCACGAGCAGCTCACGCAGATCGGCGGCGGGCGAGGACTCGCCGCCCCATGGAAGGCCCGCACCGACGAGCACCACGCGGCCGTCCACCTCCCACAGCTGCGCGCTGCTGACGCCACCGTGCGTCAGCCCGGCTCCGTGCAACGCAGCGAGGGCGCGCAGTCCTCCCCGGGCCGCCAGGGTGGGATCGGTGGCGGGCCGGGCATGGGGCGGCAACTCGGTCAGGAGGTAGGCCGTCTCGCCCGTGATGCCGCCGTCGCTCGGGGCGAGCAGGGCGGGGTCGGCGGGCAGGGCGGGGAGCGGCACCGGGTGGGGCAGCACGTGCAGCAGCACCGGCATCCCCGTGAGGCGATCGGTGGCATGCAGCGTCCGCACCACGCTGAGGGGCCGCTGCCCGGTCAATTCCCGGGCGGCCACGTAGGGGCCGATGGACTTCACAATCAAAGAGTATAGGGGCGAAATGTGGCGCGGCGCGCCCACCTTATCTTCTCCCAGTCCAAAGTCCCCAAACGAAAGCCGAACCGGACCGTGACCCCATCCACCTCTACTCCCCCATTTCCGGGCGTATCGTGACTCCATGACGGACCTCACCCCCTCTGCGGCCACCACCACCGTCCACCACGCCGAAGCGCCCCGGTCCGTGCGGGTGGCGGTGCTGACGGTCAGCGACACCCGCACGCCCGAGACCGACGAGAGCGGTGGGTACCTGCTGGCCGAGCTGCGGGTGGCGGGGCACGAGGTCGTGGGCTACCGCGTGGTGACCGACGACCAGCCGAGCATCCGCGCCACCCTCACCGAGCTGATGGGCGTGGCCGAGGTGGTGATCTCCAGCGGCGGCACCGGCATCACTGGGCGCGACGTCACGGTGCCCGTGGTCGAATCGCTGATCACCAAACCGCTGCCGGGCTTCGGCGAGCTGTTCCGCATGCTCAGCTACCGCGAGGTCGGCGGCGCGGCCATGCTCTCGCGCGCGGTCGGTGGCCTGGCCGGACATACCCTGCTGTTCGCGCTGCCCGGCAGTCTCAACGCCGTGCGGACCGCCTGGGAGGGACTGCTGCGCAATGAGCTCGGGCACCTCGCCTTCGAGGTGGCGCGGCAGGGGCAACCCAGGGGAGAACAGCTTCGTGAGTGAAGCGGGACCCATCGCCTCCATCACCCCGGCCTATGCGCTCGCCCTCGGGCTGATCGCCGGGTACTGGCTGCTGCGGGTGGCGTGGGCGGCGCGGCGTCGGCTCACGCCCCATATGGCGTGGTGGGCGGTACCGGGCGTGGCGCTGCTGTGGGCCACGCCGCTGACCGAAGCCGACGCGCTGTTTGGCCTGGGCGCAGCCATGCTGCTGTTCGCGGAGTTCTGGCCGCTGGCCTACCGCCCGGCACGCGCTCGTCCCGGCTGGGCGTGGCCCACGGTGGGTGTGGTGTTCGGCCTGGCTGCACTCTCCCTGGCGGCGCTGCACGGGAGCGGCGGGCTTTCGCTGGCCCTCGCGCTGACGTCGAGCCTCGCCGGGCTGGGCGGACTGCTCTCGGCCGCCCTGTTCTCGCTGCCGGCCGCGCGGCGGGCCCCAGGGCTGGAGCTGCGCTTCGCCCCGGTGCAACTGCCCGAGTGGCCGGACCTGAGCGTGACCGTGACCGAGCGGGGCGCGCAGTTGCAAAACGTCTCGGGCCAGGCGCTGTGGCTGGCGGGCTGGTCCCCAGCGGACCTGAACGCCTGGCTGCCGGTCCGAACAGAGAATGGGCGGCGGCTGAACACGCTGGACCGGGGACAGAGCGCCTTTTTGCCCCTGGGCGAGCAGCACAGCGGCGTGCGGGTGTGGTACGTTCCCGCCCGGACCCCTGAACAGGCCCGGCTGTTTCGCGCCGACTGGACGCCGCAGCGCTACGCGGGTACCCGGGTGCTGAACTGATCGGGGTGACGCCGGGCCCCCCTCCACCCCTGACGGCCTCTCACGCCTCTCCGGGCGTGGAGGCGTATGGTGGCTTTTAACGTGAATCTGGTGTTCGAGTGGTCGGCCCTCCAAGCCCTGACGGACACGCCCGGAACGGGCGGACGTCTTCGCACGCTTCCCGAAGACTTCCGGGTAGAGGAGGTGCCCGCCTATCCGCTTTCCGGCGAGGGCGAACACCTTTTCCTTCAGCTCGAAAAGACCGGGCACACCACCGCCCATGTCCTGCGGGAACTCGGCCTGCAGTTCGGGGTGCGCGACCGCGACGTGGGTGTGGCGGGCCTGAAAGACAGGCATGCGGTCACCACGCAGTGGATCAGCGTGCCCGCAAAGTTTGAAAGCCGCGTGGCCGGATTCGAGATGGACGGCGTGCGCGTGTTGCAGGCGGTCCGGCACGGCAACAAGCTCGGCCTGGGGCATCTGCACGGCAACCGCTTCGCGGTGCGGGTGCGTGAGGCGGCGGGAACGGCGCCGCAGGCCGAGGCCACGCTGGCCCAGCTGCTCACGCGGGGCGTGCCCAACTATTTTGGGCCGCAACGCTTCGGGATGGGCGGATTGAACGCCGAGGAAGGATTGCGGGTGCTGCGCGGCGAGTCGCGGCTGCGTGATCCCCGCGTTCGCCGCTTCCTGACCACCTCGGTGCAGAGCGTGGTGTTCAACCGGTTCCTGAGCCTGCGCCTCGCGCGCCGCCTCTTCGACCAGTTGCTGGCGGGTGACATGGCCAAAAAGCACGACACTGGCGGCGTCTTTCTCGTCGAGGACCCAGAGGCGGAATCTCTCCGGGCAGCGCGCGGCGAGGTCAGCGCCACGGGCACACTGTTTGGCAAGAAGGCCAAACCCCTGACGCTGGAAGCGGGCGAATTGGAGCGCGAGGCCCTGGGGGCCTTTGGCCTGAGTCCCGAGGTCTTCGCCTCGCGCCGCGGTGACCGTCGCCTGACGCGCGTGTTTGCGGCCGACGCCGGGGTGCGGCCCGAGGAGGACGGCTACACCGTGAGCTTCACCCTCCCCAAGGGCAGTTTTGCCACCAGCGTCCTGCGCGAACTGATGAAGACCGACGTGGACGCGCCGGGCGAAGGCCCCGAGGACGAGGAGGCCGGAGCGGAAGAAGTGGGGGCGGGGGCATGACCCTTCCCCGGCTGGCCCGGCTGCTGCCCCTGCTGCTGGGGGCGGCGCTGGCGGCCGGGCCACCGACCGCGCAGGTGGACCTGCACCCGACCTTTGCTGGGGCAATGCTCGTGGGCCGCGTCACGGCGGGCACGACAAACGAGTTGACCGGCGTCTGGAGCCCGCAGGGCCGCGCGCGGCTGCTCAAATGCCAGCCGCGCTGCACCACGGTGCAGACCGTGCCCTTCTCCGGCGTGCTGCAACTGGGGCCGGAAACGCCCTACCGCGTGGTCGTCAGCGGCGAGTTCCGGCCTGGACAGCGCCTCAAGCTGGCCTTGCGCTTCACGAACATGCAGGTGCTCAACGTGGGTGTGGTCGTCCATTCTCCCTGATCCCCGGCCAGCGCGCCGCCTTTCTCAGCGCGGGTGACAACACGGCCCGCCACCGGGCGGAATCCGGGGGGCTGGCCGCAGCCGCATGGCGACAATCTGCGGGCAGCGCAGGCCATGCGGCGGTGGGTCGCCCCCTGCGGCCTCCCTGCCCACGCCGCCCATAACGGGGAGGGCGAGCGCCGCGAGGACGCCCTGACCGTACCCCGAGCGAGGCTGGGGCAGGCCGCGGAAAGGGGGGAGCGGCGTTCGGTCAGGCCGCCGTGCTGCGGGGGACGCGCCGCGCCCGTGTGGCTAAGCGGGGAGGGCCGAAGTGTACGGCTGGAGCGGTACTGGCTGGTCGCCCAAGCCGCTCACGGCGACTGGCCAGGCCCCCCCGCCTATACTTCTGCCCTGTGACTTCCCCCGACGCCATCTCTCCGCTGGGCGTGCTGCCTCCACCCGGGCCATCGTGCGTGCATCTGCCGCTGGCCGTCACTCCGCAGGACCTCGCCCGGTACGCGGTGGGGCTGGCCAATGCGCGCGGAGGCACGGTCCTGGTAGGCGCGGGTGGGGCCGAATCTTCCGCCGAGCGGGACGCTGCCGAGCTGCATCCCCTGATGGTCACCCACGCGATTTTCGAGCTGTCGGGGGGACGGCTGACCGTAAACGTGCAGCACCACCGCCAACCGGGCGGCGCGAAGGTGCTCGCCGTGTTCGTACCCCAGGCCCCCTACGTGCTCGCCGCCCCCGACGGCGCAGTGCTCGCCTGGGACGGAGCCCACCTCGTCCCCGTCACGCCCGCCACAAGCGAGCCCACCCCCCAGCAGGACTATACGGCGGTGGTGCCGCCCGACGCCTCGCTGGCGGACCTCGATCCGCACGAGGTGGCGCGGCTGCGGGGGCTGGGACAGCGCGGCGGCCTGGGCCACCTGCCGGACCTCGACTTCCTGCGCGAGCTGGGCTTGATTCTGCCGTCCCAGGGCGCGCTGCGGCCCACGCTGGCCGCCATCCTGCTCGCAGGAACGGGTGCGGCGCTGCGGGCCCATGTGCCGCAGGCGGAGGTCTGCTTCTACCACCACCAGAGCAGCGACGTGGAATTTCAGTTCCGGGAAGACCTCTTGAAGCCCATTCCCGCGCTGCTGACGCGGTTGGCCGAGCTGATTCAGGCCCGCAACCGCTTCACTCCAGTGCAGGTCGGTCTGTTCCGCATCGAAGTCTGGGACCAGGACGAGTCGGTCTACAGAGAGGCGCTGCTCAACGCCCTGACCCACCGCGATTACACCCTGCGCGACGCCGTACACGTCCACCACTACCCAGACCGGCTGGAAATCATGAATCCGGGTGGACTGCCGGGGGGCATCACGCCGGGCAACATCCTGCGCCACCAGCCCAAGCGCCGCAACCCGCTGCTGGCGGAAGTGCTGGCGCGGCTGGGGCTCGTCGAGCGCGCTGGGGTGGGGGTGGACAAGATGTACGGCCTGCTGCTGCGGCACGGCAAGGAACCGCCGGAGTACACCACCTACCCCGATGCCGTGACGGTCGCGCTGCACTCGCCGGGCTTTGACGCCGACTTTGTGCGCTTCGTGGCCCGCAAGCAAGAAGAGATGCAGACCCTCTCCCTCGACGTGCTGATCGTGCTGTCGCTGCTCGCGCGCGAGGGCGAGGCCACCCGCGCCCACCTGGCCCGCGCCCTGCAACTGCCCGAGGACCGCACACCAAGGCTGCTGCGCGGTATGGAGGAACACGGCCTGATCGCCCGCTCCGGGGTGGGCCGGGGCATCGCCTACACCCTCGCGCAGGAGGTGTGCCGGGCGCTGGGGCGGGGGCAGGCGCAGCTTCCCCGCGAAGCGCGTCCGGCAGACGTTGCGTTTTCCCCACCGGTCCCAGCCGCCCCTGTACCCGTTCCCCCTGTATCCGTCCGCTCGCCGCGCGTCGCCCGCGTGGCCTCCGACACCGGTCCCAACACTGCCGAGATCCGGGCCGTCGCCCTGGCGCTGGCACGCGAACGCGGCGTGGTGCGCAACTGCGACTTGCGCGAGGCCTGCGGCGTCAGCGCCCAGCAGGCGTGGCGGGCCCTGCGCCACCTGGTGCTGGGAGGCCACCTGGTCCGGGGTGGCTCGGGCACCCGCGACGCCAGCTACCGACCGCCGCAATAGCGCTCCCGAGCCCGGTGACCATTTTTGAATCTCCTCCCGACTCTTTGTTTCGAAGGGCCCAGGCCTTTCAATCGGAAGGAGTTGTCCAGGCAGAATTCCCGTCTACAGCTCTTTCTTTACCGGTAAAGATTGACAGCTTCAGGGCCCCGGTGTAGCCTCTGATCACCGCAATCTCAGCTTCATCTGGAAACGCTTCCGTATACAACCACACTGGCCCACCGGGGCCTTCAAGGGGGATTCATGAAGAAAGCCATTGCCCTGATCGGCATCACCTCTGTTCTCGCCGCTGCCAGCCAGGCCGGAGCCGTCACCGTCACGCTGGCGTGCGGCACCGTCGGTATCGAGCTGCAACTTTGTAAGGAAGGTTCAGCGCGCTGGGCCAAAAAGACTGGCAACACCGTAAAGATCTTTGAAAGCCCTGCCCTGACCAATGACCGCCTCGGTCTGTACCAACAGCAGCTGGCCGCCAAGAGCAGCGACATCGACGTGTACCAGCTCGACGTGGTGTGGCCCGGTCAACTGTCCGAGCACTTCGTCGACCTGAAGGGCAAGGTTCCTGCGGGTGAAGTGAGTGCGCACTTCCCCGCCATCATTGAGGCCGACACCGTGAACGGCAAGCTGGTGGCGATGCCCTGGTTTACCGACGCGGGCGTCCTGTACTACCGCACCGACCTGCTGAAGAAGTACGGCTTCACCAGTGCCCCCAAGACCTGGCCCGAACTCGCCCTGATGGCGAAGAAGATTCAGGACGGCGAGCAGAAGGCCAACAAGGCCTTCACGGGCTTCGTCTTCCAGGGCAAGAACTACGAGGGCCTGACCTGCGACGCGCTGGAGTGGATTGCCAGCTTTGGCGGCGGCACCATCGTGGACAACAGCGGCAAGATCAGCATCAACAATGCCCAGGCGGCCAAGGCCCTCGATACGGCGGCGAGCTGGGTCAAGTCGATCAGCCCCGCCGGGATCACCACCTACGACGAGGAAGCGGCGCGCGGCATCTTCCAGGCGGGCAACGCGGCCTTCATGCGGAACTGGCCCTACGCCTGGGCGCGCGGTCAGGAAGAGGGCAGCAAGGTCAGGGGCAAGATCGGCGTGGCTCCCCTGCCCAGCGGCGGCGCGCGCAACGCGGCGACCCTCGGCGGCTGGCAACTTGGCGTGAGCCAGTACTCCAAGAACCAGGCGGCGTCCATCGACCTCGTGCGCTACCTTACCGGCCCTGCCGAGCAGAAGATTCGCGCGATCCAGGGCTCGTACAACCCCACGCTTCCCGCGCTGTACAAGGACAAGGACGTGCTCAAGGCCGTGCCCTTCTTCGGCAGCCTGTACAACGTCTTCACCAGCGCGGTGGCCCGCCCCTCCGGCCCTACCAAGGGCAAGTACAACCAGGTCTCACAGGCCTTCAGCACCACCGTGAGCAGCGTGCTGAACGGCCAGAGCAAGGGTCAGGCCGCCGTCGCCAAGCTCGCCACCGACCTCGCCCGCATCAAGGGGCGTGGCTGGTAAGCACAGACGGACGGGTACCGGCCTCCTCCGGCACCTGAGCATCTTCTGGGGGCCGTCCGATCCATGGACGGCTCCCCTCTTTTATTGTTGGTGTCGGGAGCCTTCGCCCGCCCGCTTCGCCTCCGTCCGCTTCCCGGCCGCTGCGCCTCCCGCCGGCCGGGCCACCGCAACCACACAGCGCAACTCCACAAGGGGCACATCATGACCACCAAGACCACTCCCCCCACCACGGCCCCAATCCGTCGGCGCGGCATCGAGGCGACGCGGGCCCGCCAGGCCTTCTGGCTGCTGCTGCCCACCCTGATCGCCATCGCGCTGGTGGCGGGCTATCCGCTGTACCGCACCATCTTCTACTCGCTGTACGACGCCAACCTCACCACGCCTGACCAGCGCACGTTCCTGGGTCTGGGCAATTTCTGGTCAGTCAGTGATGAGGGAATCGCCCTGGGCTTCCTGCAGGACCCCAAGTGGTGGATGGCAGTCAAGAACACGATGCTGTTTACGGTGGTCAGCGTCTTTCTGGAAACGGTCCTGGGCATGATCATCGCGCTGGTGGTCAACAGCGCCTTTAAGGGCCGTACCTTTCTGCGCACGGCCATGCTGATTCCCTGGGCGATTCCCACGGTGGTGAGCGCGCAGATGTGGGCCTATATGTACAACGACTCGTTTGGGCTGGTGGGGCGCGGTCTGCTGGGCGGCCAAGCGCTGCTTGCCAACACCGACAGTGCCATCTGGGCCCTGATCGCGGTGGACGTGTGGAAGACCACCTCGTTTATGGCCCTGCTGATTCTTGCAGGGCTCCAGAGTCTGCCGGGCGACATGTACGAGGCCGCCGACATGGACGGCGCGAGCCGCTGGACGCAGTTCTGGCGCATGACGCTGCCGCTGCTGCGCCCCGCCCTGCTGGTGGCCCTGGTGTTTCGCAGCCTGGACGCCTTGCGTGTCTTTGACGTGATGTACGTGATGCTGGGGCCCGTCAACGCGTCGAGCACCTCCATGACGGGCTACGCACGGCAGGCCATGATCGACAATTCCCTGCTCGGGATGGGCAGCGCCGTGGCCGTCGCCATCTTCCTCATCATCATGGTGATCGTGGTGATGTACGTGACCGCCTTCCGCGTGAAATTCGACTGAGGAGGCCCCATGAACCTGAGACGCACCAACCCCGCCCTGTATTTCCTTCAGCGCAGCCTGTTTTACCTGCTCGTTATCGTCATCGCCTTTTATTTGCTCTTTCCCTTTGTGTGGGCGGTCTTGACCAGCTTCCGGCGTTCGGGCGACCTCTTTTTGCAGCCCCTGGACTTCGTGCGCGCGCCCTCAACCCTCAGCAACTACGCGCAGGTGTTTGCCAATTCCAGCTTTCAACGCGGCCTGGCGTTCAGCCTCCTGGTCGCCGTCTTCTCGGTGCTGGTCAGCCTGCTGTTTGGATCCTTTGCAGCTTATGCGCTGGGACGGTTCAAGTTCCGGGGCAAGAGCCTGATCATGTACATCATTCTTGCGGTCAGCGTGTTTCCGCAGATTGCCGTGCTGGGTGGGCTGTTCACGCTGGTGCGGGCCACCAACACCTACAACAACCCCATCGCCCTGATTTTCAGCTACCTGATCTTTACCATTCCCTTTACAGTGTGGGTGCTGACTTCCTTCGTCCGCGACATTCCGGGTGAACTGGAGGAGGCCGCGCTGGTGGACGGCGCCTCGCCACTGCAAACCCTCTTCCGGGTGCTGTTTCCGGTGATGATGCCCGCACTCGTGACCACAGGGCTGCTGGCCTTTATCAACGCCTGGAACGAGTACCTGTTCGCGCTGACGTTTATGAGCAGCAACCGCACGGTGCCCGTGGTGATTGCGAACTACTCTGGTGCGTCGCAGTACGAGCAACCTTGGGGGCCGATCATGGCCGCGAGCATCGTGGTGACGGTGCCGCTGATCGCCCTCGTGCTGATCTTCCAGCGCAACATCGTCTCGGGTCTGACGGCAGGGGCCGTGAAGGGCTGAGTTTGTTCCCACCCAAAGAAAAAGGCCGCCTCCACCGGGCGGCCTTTTTCTTTGGGTGCTGCGCCTTTGCCTTTGGCCCCTCCCCTACCGCGCCGCCCTTCGCTGCGCCTCATCCAGGGCGGCCTTGGCGCTCTGCTTGCCGCCCGTGGCCGCCGCGATGGCCTCTTCGAGGTAGCCCGTCCACTCGCCGTAATCGGGGGCGGTGGGCCGGGGCACCGCGCGCTCAAGCTGGGCATGGGCGGCCTTCAGCTGCGGATTTCTGGCGTACCAGTCGCCCAACAGTGGCGTCACCGCGCGGCGGGGGGGCGCGTAGGCGGTGGTTTTCACCCAGTCGGCGAGGCGGGCCGGATCCATCAGGAACTGCCAGAAAGCGACCGCCCCGGCCTGCTGGCTGGCCGAAGCGCCCTTTGGCACGACGAGGTGCGCGCCGCCGAGGGGCACGGTGCAGGTCCCCACCTTCTCGCAGGGAAAGGGCGCGATGCCCAGTTGAAAGAACGGCAGCTTGCGCGCGTCGGTCCAGTTGGCGACGCTGGCGGGCACAAAGACGTTGTGCCCCCGCGCAAAGTCGAAGGCGGCGCGCACGGCTTCCGACAGGTTGCGCGGCTGGGCCAGTCCGGCGGAGGTCATGCGCGACATCTGCGTCAGGGCTTCCACCGCTTCCGGCCCGTTGAGGTTGGGCTTACCATTCACGACCAGGCTGCCTCCACGCGAGGTAACGTTCGCCTCAAAGGTCCAGGCGTCTGCCGCCGCCACCAGGGGTTGACGTCCGCCCGTCGCCAGCTTGCGGCTCACGGCCTCCACCTCGGCCCAGGTCTGCGGCGCACCGACCCCCGCACGTTTGAGTGTACCTGCGTTGTACATCAAAACCGGAACCGAGACGTTCCAGGGCAGCCCGTAACGCCTGCCCCCCACCTCTCCCGCTCGCCACACCGGGGCGTACAGGTCCCGCAGGAGGTCGCTGGACAGCGCGGCCGCCTCCTGCGTCAGGTCCGCGAGCGCCCCGTCCGCCACCAGCCGGGGAAATTGCGTAAATTCCACCTGCGCCAGGGCCGGAGCCTTGCCTGCCTTGACAGCGGCCTGAAGCTGCGGCAGCAGTTCGCGGTAGTTGCCCACCGATCTCGGCACCACCTCATACTGCGACTGCGCGCGGTTGAAGGCCTGGGCGTACCCTGCCACCGTGCCCTGCACGCCTTCCATCGCATGCCAGAATTCGATCTTGATGGGAGCGGCCGCCGCACTCCCCAGCAGCAGGGGCAGCAGCAGGAACCGGGCAAGAGGACGCATGGGGACAGGATAGCGGCCGCCTGTCAGCCGCACCTGATGGAGCGGTCAGGCGCAAGAAAAACCAGGCTCAGGGAAAGACCGGGTAGAGGTCCACCCGACTGCCCGGCCGCACGTCGTCGCGGGCAGCGATGCCCACGGTGGCGCTGGGTCCCGAGCGGGCCGAGAGCTGGGTGAGCAGGTCCACGAACTCGTTGACGTCCAGGCCCTGGTTGGTGATGTACTCGCCCGGCACACCCTTGGCGGTCAGGTCCACCACGGCGTCTTGCACGAGGTTCTGCACCTGGGCCTGAACGGCGCGGGTGTCTCCGCCCAGGGTGATCGCCGCGCGGCGGATGGGCACCCCGCCCCGGTACAGTACCCGGTTGGGCCGCACGTCGCAGGAGAGGTCCACCGGCGTGCCCACCACCGTGTTGCTGGTTGCCCGGCACTGTACGAAGGTACTGGCGTTCAGGCCACGCAGCTTGGTTTCCAGCGCTGAGCGGGCCGGGGCACTCAGGCGCGCCGCCGGAGCGCCGCCCGCGCCCCGGCCTGTGGCCGCTGAGGCCGCCCCCTGCAAGAAGGTGTCGAGGTTGCGTACCCCCGGCACCACGCCCGCGTACACGAAGTCATTTTTGAGAAAGGCGAGGTCTGCGCTGCGGCTGGCGCTGAGTTCGGTGCGGGCGCTGGAATACTCGTCTTGCAACTTGCCCAGGCTCTTGCGGGTGGTGGCGAGGTCACTGGCGAGCGACTCATTGGCCTTGCGCAGGTCCGCGTTGGCCTGGGTCAGGGTCGCCTGCTGCTTGCGCAGCGCCGCAATCTCACCGCGCACCCGGTCCCGCTCGCTCAGGGCCGCGTCTCGGTCGCGGGTGGCCGCGTCACGGGCCTGGGTGGCCGCGTCACGGGCCTGGGTGGCTGCGTCACGGGCCTGGGTGGCTGTGCGTTGCGCCTGGGCTGCCGCCTGCTGGGCGCGCACCGCCTCGTCCCGCGTTCTCACGGCCGCGTCCCGCGCGGCGGTGGCCGCCTGCTGCGCCTGGGTGGCCGCGTCGCGGGCGCGCACGGCGGCGTCACGGGACCGGGCCGCCGCGTCGCGCTCGGCCTGCAGCCGGTCCCGGGCAGCGGCGAGGCGGTTGCGTTCGGCCGCCAGACGGTTGCGCTCGGCTGCCAGACGGTTGCGCTCCCCCGCCAGTCGGTCCCGTTCGCGCTGGGCCGAGGCCCGCTGCACCTCAGCGCCCGCGCGGGCTGTCTCGGCCTGCCGCTGCGCCCGCACAGCCTGATCCCGGGCGGTCTGGGCTGCGTCGCGCTCACGGGCCAGGACGTCACGCTGCCCCAGCACCTCCCGCCGCGAGCGTTCCAGGACCTGCACCTGCTCGTCGAGTTTCGTGACCCGGGCCTGCGCCTCCTGCGCCCGCGTCCCTGCCTGGGCGGCCCGCTGCGCCGCTTCCCCTGCGCGGGCCTCCGCCTGTGCGGCGCGGTTGTCGAGGGCCGCGAGCTGCGCGTCCAGGGCCTGGACCCGGCCCCCCAGCACGCGGGCCCGTTCCCGGCTCGCGCCCAGATCTGCCTCCGACTGCGCCAGCCTCTTGCGGCTCTCCTCGGCCTGTTTTTCCAGCGTCTCCCGGAGCCGGGTCAGTTCCGTCACACGGGCCTGCAGGGTCTGGGCCTGCCGCTGCGCCGTGTCTCGCGCCTCCTGGGCCGCTTTCAGATCTCCAGTGGCCTGAATCAGCCCCGCCTGGGCCACCTCGCGTTCCTGACGCAAGACTCCGGCTTCCCGGCGGGCCGTGTCACGCTCGCGCTGCACGCCGTTCAGGTCACGCTGCACCGCCTTCACCTCATCGCGCAGGGCATTGATCTGGGGCCGCAACTGGTCGGCCTGCGCGATGGTGTTCACGGCCGAGTGGTTGAGCAGCAAGAAGGCGGCCAGGCTCGCCGCGCTGATGCCCATGCCCGACAGCACTGCCACGAGCAGCGCCGTGCTCTTGGGCCGCAGGCCGAACCAGCGCAGGTGCTTGCGCCCCGCCTTGCGCGCGATGGTATCGGCCGCATAGGCGACGACCCCCGACAAAATCACCACAAAGGGCAAAAACAGCCACAGCACGCCGCCAGCTCCCCCTTTCCCCGCTTACAGCTCGAAGTCTTCGCCGAGGTAGTGCCGCCGGGCGTCCTCGTCCGCCGCGAACTCGGCCGGCGTGCCCGAGAACTTCACCTCACCGTCGAACATCAGGTACACCCGGTCGGTCAGGGCGATGGTCTCGCGCACGTTGTGGTCCGTGATAAAGACGCCTATTCCGCGGCGGTCCCGCAGTTCGCGGATCAGGCGCTGAATCTCCCGGATGCTTTTGGGATCTACGCCGGTAAAGGGTTCGTCGAGCAGCAGGTAGTCGGGATCGGTGGTCAGCGCGCGGGCCAGTTCCAGGCGGCGGCGCTCACCCCCAGAAAGCTGGTAGGCCAGGTTGCCACGCAAATGCGTCAGGCCAAACTCGGCCAGCAGGGCGTCGGCGCGGGCCTCCTGCTCTGCGCGCGGCAGGCCCTGGTATTCCAGGATGGCGAGCAGGTTGTCGCGGGCGGAAAGCTTGCGAAAGGCACTCGGCTCCTGCGGCAGGTAGCCCAAGCCCATCCGCGCCCGCTCGTGCATGGGCATGCGGGTCACGTCGCGGCTGCCCAGCATGATGCGGCCTCCCCCCGGACGAATAAAGCCCACCAGCATATAGAAGGTGGTGGTCTTGCCCGCCCCGTTGGGCCCGAACAGGGCCACGATCTCGCCGGGCCGCACCGTGAAATCCACTCCGCGCACCACCGGACGCCGCCCATAACTCTTGGTCAGCCCCTGGGCCGTGAGTTCGGGGCGCTGGGAGGTGGCCGTGACGGGGGGCATGGCGGCGGGGGCGGTCACGCCTGCGAGCGTAGCACGCACCCCTGTGAACGGCGGTGAGGAAAGGCGCAGAGCGGGCGGGACAGGCCTCAGGCCTCGGTCGCCTGTCCCGCCCGCTCTGCCAGCCGCCCTACCGTCGGTCCCTGCACCGCAATGCTGAACACCACCAGGTGGGTCATCGCCAGCAAAAGGTCACGCTCCGCACCGGTGGGTACCGTAAAAGGCCAGCGCCACGCTGATGGCCCACCGCAGCGCAGACCACCCCAGACCATCAGGCGGCGGGTGTAGGGCGAGAAGTTGTGTCGGCGCAACAGCCGCACAGGCACCTGCACGCTGAGGGCGCAGATCAGCGGCGGTGGCGGCACGGTCAGCAGACCCAGCGGCAACGGGGACGCGCGGACGGGCACGGCCACCCCCTTACGCGCCAGCAGCGCGAACAGAAAGATACGGAGCAGTTCGTCGGCCAGACGCCAGAAGCCGCCGAATTCCCAGCAGCAGGACAGCGCGGCGGGCAGGCGCCCCGCCAGGGAACCGATGGGCAGACCAGCGGCCACCGCAACCAGGGACGCGGAGACGTGCAGG
The DNA here is from genome assembly GCF_900176165.1 of Deinococcus hopiensis KR-140. Lineage (NCBI taxonomy): Bacteria > Thermotogati > Deinococcota > Deinococci > Deinococcales > Deinococcaceae > Deinococcus > Deinococcus hopiensis. Next base: position 1,011,410 of record NZ_FWWU01000009.1, on the reverse strand, counting down.
TGGGACGCGGTGGCCGTGCCGGCCAGCACGACTCCCAGCGTGTTGGGAGTCCTCCAACACGAAGTCGTTCACCGCACGAAGGGCGACGTCGCCGAAGGCCCCCAGCGCCCCGCGCAGCAAGAAGGCCAGCACGCTCCCCGCGTCCGTTTGCGGACCATCCCCATGTCCTGAATCCCCGCCAGCACCGCAAAGGCCACCCCGTCGTTGAACAGACTTTCGCACGCCACCACCGTCTCGGTGCGCCGGGGCACCCGCGTCTGTTTGAGCGTGCCCAGCACAGCCACCGGACCGGTGGAACTGATCAGCGCGCCGCACAGCAGGCCGGAGATCCGGGGAACCAGCAGCCCGAAGAGGTGGAGCAGACCCATCACGCCTACCCCCGCGAGTCCGGTGGAGAGGCCCGTGGACAGCAGCGCGAAGGCCAGCGCCGGACCGCGCAATTTTCAGCGCGCGTGTGAGTTGAGCCCCAGCGCCCCGGCAAACAGCAGGAACGGCAGCACGCCCTGAAACGCGAAGTCGACCTCACGCACCAGGTCCACAGCCCGGACGGCCAGCGGCACCTGGCGCGTCACCAGAACCAGAAGCGCCAGACTGACGGGCGCCCCGCCCAGGGTTGCCCCGATGGAGGCCGGGAGCTTCGGGAACTGGGCCTTGAGAAAGGCGAGGGCGGCGGCAACGAGCAGCGTGAAGAGATCGAGGAGTTTCACGAACACCCCCTCCTTCGAAGCGAAAACGGGGCGAGAAAACGAAAACGGAGGAGGCTGCGCGCAGCCTCCTCCAGTTCTGCGTATGGTCGCCGGCACCCGTCAGGTGGATCAGGATTGTGCCGCCAGTGCATCCGGCCCCAGCGCCCTCCCCCCCCTGCACTCAGCCCTGCAGGGTTCTGTGCGTCTTCGCCCACCTGCGCCGTAGACTGGGCGCCATGCTCCTGAACATCATCGTGCTCGATTCCGTGGGGGTGGGCGAATTGCCCGACGCCGCCCAATTTGGCGACGTGGGCGCACACACCCTCAACCACACGCTGGAAGTGGCCCCACAGACCCTGCCGAATCTCGCGCGCCTGGGCCTGGGGCGTATTCCCACGGTACAGACCTCGCCCCAGAGCATTCCGGCGGGTGACGTTCAGGGTGCGTTCGGCCGGATGCGCGAGGTGAGCCCCGGCAAGGACACGAGCACCGGTCACTGGGAATTTATGGGCGTGCAGCTTCAGCACGCCTTCCAGGTCTTCCCCGAAGGCTTTCCCCCGGCCGTGATGGAGCGCTTCGACGCCGCCACGGGCCGGGGCCACCTGTGCAACAGGCCGTACAGCGGCACCGACGTGATCCGCGACTACGGCGAGGAACACCGCCGCACCGGCTTCCCCATCGTGTACACCAGCGCCGACTCCGTCTTCCAGATCGCCGCGCATGAGGACCTGGTGGCGCTGGAAACGCTCTACGAGTGGTGCCGCGCCGCCCGCGAGATTTTGCAGGGTGAGTTTGCCGTGGCCCGCGTGATCGCCCGGCCCTTCCGGGGCGAATTCCCCTTCGAACGGGCCAATGAACACCGCAAGGACTTCTCGCTGACTCCACCGCACACCGTGCTGGACGCCCTGAAAGAGGCGGGCCGGGACGTGGTCGGCATCGGCAAGATTCCCGATATCTATGACCACCAGGGCTTCACCGAGGAGATTCACACCGACAACAACGCGGACGGAATTGGGAAGACCCTGGCGCGGATGCGGGCGGGCGGGGACGGGCTGATCTTTACCAATCTGGTGGACTTCGATGCCAAATTCGGCCACCGTCGCGATCCTGCTGGGTATAGCGGGGCGCTCGCCGAGTTTGACGCGGCCCTGCCGGAACTGCTGGCGGCGGTGCCGCAAGGGGGAGCGCTGATCATCGTCTCGGACCACGGCAACGATCCCACCTGGCACGGCACGGACCACACCCGCGAACATGGCCTGCTGCTGGCCTACCGTCCTGGCATCGCGGCGGTGGACCTGGGCGAGCGGGTCACCTTCGCGGACCTGGGGGCCACCGCCGCCGAAGCCCTGGGTGCGGGCTGGGACGGGCCGGGGGAGAGCTTCTGGCCGCAGCTGAAATGACTGGCCCGGACGGAAACGGCGCGGACTTTCTGACCCTGCCCGAGGCCTTTACACTCACCCTGACGCTGGGCGGGCGCTACGCGGGGCAGCAGGTGTGGACCCTGCACCCCGAACGCAGCGCGGTGGTGGCGCGGGTACAGACCGATTTCGGCGGCGTGCTTCCCGAGCTGCGGCGGGTGCAGACCAGTCGGCTGCATCCCCGCCACCTCAGCTCGCTGCACTACACCGAGGGCGACGGACGCGGCAAGGCCAGCTTCGAGGTGACGTTCGACCGCCGCGCCGGGCTGGTCACGCTGCGTCAGGGCAAGGACGAGGCCAGCGCGCCGCTCACCACCGAGTACTTCGATCCGGTGTCGCTGCTGCTGTACCTCAGAACCCTGGGCGACGTGGAGCGCAGCCAGGTCCAGCTGACCGGCGGCCACGTCCTGATTCAGCGCCTCCCGGACACCGAGGTGGGCGAGGACCTGGCCCGCGCCTACTTTCTACGCCCCGGCGGAGCCTACGTCTATGTGGAACAGGCCCCGCCCCACCGCCTGCTGCGCCTGATCCAGCCCACCGACTTCGGCCCCATCGAGGGCGCGCTGCTGCCTGCGCGTAAGGCTCAGCCCACCCGCCGCCGCTTGCGCTCGGGCTGAGCCGTTGGCCTTTCGCCCTCAGGCTTTCGAGGAGATCCCATGCAAATCTTTCAAGGTGACGCCGCCCGCGCGGCCCTGACCCGTTCCTTCGACGAGATTCCCGTGCCCAGTCACGTGCTGGACCGCAACGAGGCGCTGTTCGGCGAACGCCTCACGCCCACGCAGGTGGTGGAACGCATTCTCGCCGACGTCAGGGCCCGGGGTGACGAGGCCCTGCGCGACTGGACTGGACGGCTGGACGGCATCCGCCCACAGTCGCTGGAAGTCTCGCGCGAGGAGATTGAGGCGGCGCAGATTGACCCTGCCCTGCACGGCGCGGTTCGCCTGGCAGTTCGGCGTGTGCGCGCCTTCTACCAGCAGCAGCCCGCCCACGGCTTTCTGGAACATGGGCCGGATGGAGCACTCGGTCAACTCGTGCGCCCGCTCGGACGGGTGGGCGTCTACGTGCCCGGCGGCCTCGCGCCCCTCATCAGCACCCTGATTCACACAGCGGTGCCCGCGCAGGTGGCGGGGGTATCCGAGATCGTCGTCGCCACGCCCCCCTCAAAGGACGGCAGCGTCAACCCGGCCATTCTCGTCGCCGCGCGGGAAGTGGGCATTGAGCGGGTCTTCCGGGTAGGCGGCGCGCAGGCCATTGCCGCCCTGGCCTACGGAACGGAAACTGTGCCCGCCGTGGACAAGATCGCGGGGCCGGGAAACCTGTTCGTCGTGATCGCCAAGCGGCTGGTGTACGGCCAGACGGGGATCGAGAGCCTCCCCGGTCCGACGGAAACCCTGGTGGTCGCCGACGACAGCGCTTCCCCCCGCTTCGTGGCTGCCGACCTGCTGGCCCAGGCCGAACACCTGGGGGCCGAGCCCGTGCTCGTGTCCACCAGCCAGGACCTGCTGGTGGAGGTGCAAAACCAGCTGAATGGACAGCTCGAAGCCCTGCCCGAACCCAACCGCACCTGGGCGCGCGAGAGCGTGGCGGAGCGGATGAAGGTGGTCCTGGCGGCGGACCTCGGCGAAGCCCTGGACCTCGCCAACCTGTACGCGCCCGAGCACCTGTGCCTGCTGACCCGCGATCCCTGGAGCCTGCTGGGGCAGGTGCGCCGCGCCGGGGGCGTTTTTGTGGGCGAGGCCAGCATGGAGGCCCTGGGCGACTATGTGGCCGGTCCCAGCCACGTCATGCCCACCGGCGGCACCGCGCGCTTTATGAGCCCGGTCAACGTGCGCGACTTTCAGAACATCATCTCGGTGGTGGGCGTCAACGAGGCCACCCTGCGCCGCATCGGCCCCGCGGCTGCCCTCCTCGCCCGCGCCGAGGGCCTGGAAGCCCACGCCCGTGCCATCGAGAGCCGCCTACTTCCTGAAGTGCCGGACGCGAGGCCGGAGGAAACGCTGGAGGCGGTGGGGGGAACGGTCGACGGGGAGGTGTAGGGAAGGCGAGAAGGCAGGGACAGCTTCGCCGTCTGCCCCAGCCGTTCCCACGGCTCTGGCGGACGGCTCCTCAGCCACGTCGGCCCGCGCAAGCGAGGCGGTGGCCCAGATGGGTACAGCGCAAAATCAAACGTTGCGCGCCGTAAAGAACCCCCGCCCACCAGCGCAACGGGCCCTGCCTACCGGGGATGGAGGCTGGGGCAACCCGCAGCAAGACCCCCAGCCCCCAAGCTACTCCCCGGCCGAAGCCCCTTCTCCATCCGCCAGCCGAATCAACCACGCCATCAGCTGAATAAACGCCAGCCCCATCGCCGGCAGTCCCGCCAGCATCATGATCCACCCGCTGATCTGCTGGTTTTGCAGCGGCGTCAGGTTCCACAAACACAGCGCAGAGGCGTAAGGCGTGTACAGCACCTGCGGCGAATACAGCCATACGGCCGCCACAGACATCATCGGTAGGGCTGCGAGCAGTCCGAACCACCCGCGAGCGCCGATGTGCGCCTGCTGTACGGCGGGCAGGGGCCGCAACACCACGCTCCACACGAGCAGGCTACTCAGCAGGTACAGCGCGGGCAGCAACGCGGAAGCCGTATTTGTAACGACGGACGCATTAAACCCGGCGGGAACGTTCCAGAAGATGATGACGGCGGCCCACACCGCCAGCGCCACCCAGGGATCGAGCAGCACGCCCAGCATCCGCCCCAGCGCGCCGCGCGGGTCCAGCTCCACACCGCGGGACACACCCAGCACCAGCAGCGGCGGCACGACTTCGGCCAGCACCATCAGGCGTGTCATGTACAGGGCCATGCTGTTGCGGGTCATCGTTACGGCCCGGCTCTGGGTGGCGAGGAGCAGCAGCGCCAGGCCCAGCAGGAAGAGGACCACCTTCCAGATGGGCCAGCGGGCCTGCCCTTGGGGGGTACGCCTGACCTGGGCGTAGCGCCACAGGTAAAGGCCGCTCACAACCAGAACGGGCAGCCATACCCCCACGTCGAAGCGCAGGGCCAGCAATTCGCCCAGGCCGGGATTGAGGTTGAGGGGAGCGCTCACGACGGGTTCTCCAGAACGAAGCGCAGGTCGCGCACCACCCGCTCCACCTGCGGCAGCTGCGTGTAGTCCCACAGCACGCGCAACTTGCCGGAAGCGTCGATCAGGTACGAGGCGGTGGTGTGATTGATCTGATAGGTCTGTGGCCCCGTCACACCGGCCTTCTGGTACGCCACGCCGTACGCCCGCGCCACCCGTGAGAGTTCGGGTTCAGGGATCCGCACGCCAGCCCCCTTGCCGAAAAATTGCACGTAGTCCTTCAGCCGGGCCGGCGTATCACGTTCCGGGTCCACGCTGACAAGCACGATGTCGAGCTTGCTCCGCTCGGCCTCCGGGAGTGCCGAGCGCGCCTTGTTGAGGTACGCCAGCGTCAGCGGGCAGATGTTGGCGCAGTGGGTGAAGCCGAAAAAGAGGGCGGTGGCCTTTCCGGTCTGCCCCGGCTGGAAGGCCCAGGGACGGCCGTTCTGGTCGATGCCTGTCAGGGACTGGGCCGTGCGGGCGGGCGTGTAGGCCGTTCCGTAAAAGGGAAAGGGACTGCGCAGGCGGGCGAAGGTCCAGGCCCCGCCCAGCACCAGCACCACAGCCAGCGCCGCCCACAACGCCGAGACGTACCAGGGCCGGGCTGGAAGGAAAGTGGGAGTGGGCAGGTCAGTCACGGGGTACCTCCGGAAGCCGGATTCAGGGCTTGCGAACCACGGCCTGCACGTTCAGGCGGTGGCCGTCCAGCGTCTCCAGCCGCAGGCGCAGCGTTTCACCCACCTTGAGGGGCCGCTTCAGGTCCATCAGCATAACGTGATCGCCACTCTCGCTGAGGGTCAGCGTTCCCCGGCCTGGCACAGTCAGGGTAGGCACCATCCGCATTCCCGTGAGGCCCTTCGCGTCCCGCCGGGTACTCATGAGCATCGCGCTTCCCGCCACCTCACCCATCGCCCGGGTCAGCACCACGGGGGCGGCTCCAGTGTTCTTCAGGGTCATAAAAGCGCTCGTCTCGGTTACGCCGGGAGGCACAGCGACCACGCGCGCCCCGCGTACGGTCAGGGAAAGCGGAGCGGCGGGGGACGCGGGTTTGGGCGGCGCTGGGGGGGTATGGCCCGTGTGCTGCGCCACAGCGGGCAACAGGGCCGCCGCGAGGGCCATCGAGGTAATCAGGGGGGTGGGTCTGGACATGGCTGGGCGTGCGGCCTCCTCGAGGTGGGTTCGGGACCTTCCCGGTCTCCGATCTGGACCAGGCGGGACCCAAACCGAGTCAGCCCAAAGTCTAGGCGCAGGCCGGGGCCGAATTGTCCCCCGGCTCCTCCCCCGGTGCTTGTCCGGATGGGTGACCGCCCCAAAGTGGAACGCCTTCCACGGGGCGAGTATGGTGGGGGCAGCTATGCGCAAACCCACGATTCAGGATGTCGCCCGTCAGGCAGGAGTGGGGGTCGGCACCGTTTCCCGGGTGCTGAACAACCACGCGGCCGTTAAGGGCGTGACCCGCGAGACGGTCTTAAAGGCCATCGCGGACCTTGACTACACCCCCAACCCGCACGCCCGGCGCATCGCGGGCGGCAAAAGCTACACCATCAGCGTCCTGTTGCCCGTGCTGACCACCGAGTTCTACGTGCGCCTGCTCGACGGGCTGGAGCACGCCTTTCAGGAAGCCCGCTACGACGTGGCGATCTTTCCGCTGCTGGACCGCTCCCGGCTGGAGCGCTACCTGCGCTCGCACACGCTGGCGTATCAGGCCGACGGGCTGGTTATGGCGACGTACAACCTCACCCAGCTGCTCACCGAGCGGCAGGTGCGGACCCAACAGCCGACGGTCCTGGTGGATGCCCACGCCGAGGACTCCGACTGCGCCTACATGGACAACGTGACGGGCGGGCGCATGGCCGGCGAATACGCGGTGACCCTGCCCGGAAACCTGCACGCCATCTGGGTGGAAACCGAACTGGACCAGCTGTTTACCACGCGCGTCTTCGAGGAGCGCCGCGCCGGATTTATGGAGGCCGTGCAGGCGGGGGGCCGCCAGGTCAAGGCCGAGTACACCTCCAGCTTCGATACCCTGGCCGCCCGCAATGTCGCGACGGCCCTGCTGGACGGAGCCGAGTTTCCCTGCACCGTCTTTGCCTCCGCCGATCTACTCGCGGGCGTGCTCCTCGACGAGGTGCAGGCACGGGGCCTGACTCCAGGCAAGGACGTGTATGTGATCGGCTTTGACGATCAGCCCTGGGCCGCCGCCCGGGGCCTGACCACCCTGCACCAGCCCGTCGAGCAGATGGGCTACGAGGGGGCCCAGCTGCTGCTCACCCGCCTGAGCGGCCACCGGGGACCGCCCCGCGCCCGCCGCTTCGAACCCCGCCTGGTGGTAAGGACGAGCGCGTAAGGGCTGAGCAGCGCTGATCCAGACGTGGCGGTGAGAGCGCCAGTACCGCACCGCTTCGTCCGCAGACGACCTGGGTTCAGTCCGAGGGCGGCAGGCACCTCACGCCTCCGATGAGCACGCCTTTCTTCTCGGTATTCCAGAAAAAAGCTGCCTGGGCTCCACCGGCCATTCTCGTCATGGAATTCTGCGGTATGCCCGTCCAGGTCGTCGGTCCCTCGGTATTCCGCGCCGCACTTCTGGGAACGCGAACTTTCCCCTGCCATGCCCCCTCCGCTACCTGAGCGCTGAAAGAGCTGCTTCCCCGAGCAGCCGTCCTTTTCGGCGACAGCCGTGGCCCCCGCGCTACACCCGCGTGACGACCACGCCCGCACCGCCAATGCCAAAGGCGTCTTTCTCAACGTGCCCGCCGGAGAGGACGTTCAGGGCGGTCGAGACGTACCACCACAGCCGCCGCGAGCGGGGGCGTGGCCGCAGCTGCGCTCCACCGTGATGTTCAGGCGCTTACCCGGCTTTGCTGCAAGGGTGCACTTTCCCCGAAAGGCCTTCCACCCCCCGCTCTTCGCGCAGTTGTCCGAGTTGCGCCGCGCGTGGAAGGCGCAGCCCTCACGGCGCCCCATTCTCCCCCATGCGCATTTCGCTCGCCGGGCCCGGTCAAAAAGAAGTCCACTTCTTGACACATGTTCTCAGACCTTACTCCAGCATGTTCTGATCCTGACGCTTCCAGCACCGCCACTGCTGCGGCGCGTTCTTCCGGGAGACCATCACATCCAGATCCGAAGGAGGCGCGCGCGCGCAGGCCTTGGTAAAGCCAGCCGTCCTTCGGCGCCAGGGGCCAGCTTTCCGCAAACTGGTATCCGCTGTGGGTCGTTTGCCCCTGCCGGTGGTGCCAGATGCCCTCAATCTTTGCGGGGAGCACACCTTCGGCGCTGCAGTCCAGCGAGGGTGATCTTTGTCCGCCTGCTTTGGAGCGGCGGTCTTTGAAGCTTGCGCCAGTGACCTGCTCGGCAAAGCCTTTTTACCGCCCCAGCGGCCCCCGCGCGCTGTCCTCCTCCCGCCAGTGCCGTGAGCACGCCGCCGGTGGCCTCCGCGTACCTGCGGGGTCAGCGCGGGGAGGGTGCCCAAGGCACCGAAACGGGTTCCGGAACGTCCGTTACATGCCCTCGGGTTCGGGGATTCCACGCCTCTCCGCCACCGTTTTTCCTGCTTGCTCCGCTCGGGTGAACCCGTTATTTCATCATGGACTCGCCGGAACCTCTATGGGCGGAGCTGAACTTGCCCCACCGACTGCAAAGGCCGGAAACACCACCGCGAGCGGTTGACCCCGGGCCTTCACGGTGTTCGTGCTCGTCCAGAACGGGTCCCTCTTTTCCAGCGCTCCTTGAGAGATGCGGGAGACCTGTGCGCGGCGCGCGTAGATCACCTCCGCCTTGCCGCAATCAGGGCGCTGCCTGAACGGGAAGGGGGTGTAGAACGCGGGAAGTTCGGCACAGGTACCGGGCCGGCGCATCTCGCCTCCTCTGAAGCGCAGTAGCACACGTCCGAAGGAGAAGCGCCCTCCCAGCTCTGGGCTGCGTGAGCCCGTTACCCGAAATACCCCAGCAGATCGATCAAGGTCCGCGCGTAATCGTCTGGCCTGATGCCGCGTTTTTCCAGCTTGACGCCAGGCGGGAAGGTGCTCACTTCGGTCTTGTGCGGGTAGCGCTTCAGGCCCGGCGCGTCGTAATCGAGCGTCTTGTAGGCGAACGTCACCTGAAGGTGCGTCATCGTCTCGCCGATGCTCAGGGCGCGCTTGGCAACGGCAGTGAGGCGCAGCTTGGCAAGGTCGATAAAGTTCTGGACTTCGGGCGTGGGTGGACCGTACTTCTTGCGCAGGTCACGCTCCACCCGGCTGATGGCCTGAAGAGTGCGCGCCTCGGACAACCGGCCATAGGTGGCGATGCGCTCCTCCTCGTTGCGCTCGAAATACTCGGGCGTCAGGCGGGCGTTGATGGGGAGGTCGATCGAGACCGTGGCGGGCGTCTCCACCGTCTCCCCTTTCAGGCGGGCGACGGCCTGCGCGAGCAGTTCCGTATACACATCGATGGACACGGCCTGCACGTGCCCGTGCTGCTCCTCGCCCAGGATGTTGCCCACCCCGCGAATCTCCATGTCTTTCTCGGCGAGCAGGTGCCCCGAGCCGAGGTCTTGCAGATCGGCAATGGCCCACAGCCGGCGCTGGGCGTTCTCGGTCATGCGCGGTGGGTAGAAGAGGTAGGCGTAGGCGGTCTGCTGCCGCCGCCCCACACGTCCCCGTAGCTGGTAGAGCTGCGCAAGGCCAAGCCGGTCCGCCCGCTCAATCAGGATGGTGTTCGCCTCGGGAATGTCCAGCCCCGTCTCCACGATGGTGGTGGAGAGCAGCACGTCGAAGGCCCCCTGCTCGAAGCCGAGCATGATCTCTTCGAGTTCTTCCTCGTTCATGCGGCCATGCGCCACACCGATGCGGGCCTCGGGAATCAGGTTACGCAGGTACAGGCTGCGCGCCCCGATAGAGGCGATACGGTCATGGATGTAAAAGACCTTGCCACCGCGCTCGATCTCGCTGATGATCGCGTCGCGCACGGTCACCGGGTCGAAGGGTGCGAGGATGGTCTGGATAGGTTTGCGGCCCTTTGGCGGCGTCTGGATGGAACTCATGTCGCGCAGGCCCACCATGCTCATGTACAGGGTGCGCGGAATGGGCGTGGCCGAGAGGGCCAGGGTGTCCACCGCCTTCACGCCCTCGGGAATGTCGATCTTGCCGTCCTTGGGGACTTCGGGCAGACCGCGCAGGGCCCGCAGCTTTTCCTTCTGCCCCACGCCGAAGCGGTGCTCCTCGTCCACGATGATGAGGCCCAAGTCCTTGAACTGGATGTCGCCGCTCAACAGTCGGTGGGTGCCGATGATGATGTCCACCTTGCCCCGCGCGAGATCGGCGAGGATGGCTTTGGCCTGCTTGTCGCCGGTAAAGCGGGACAAGCCCTCCACCCGCACCGGCAGGTTCTTGAAGCGTTCCACGAAGGTGGAGGTGTGCTGCTCGGCCAGCAGCGTGGTGGGCACGAGGACCGCCACCTGCTTGCCGTGCCCGACGACGCGGTGGGCGGCACGCAGGGCCACCTCCGTCTTGCCGAAGCCCACGTCGCCGGAAATGAGGCGATCCGCCGGATTGGGCTTGTCCAGGTCCTTCAACGTTTCCTTGAGGGCCGTGCGCTGATCGCGGGTGAGTTCAAACTGAAAGTTGGCCTCCACCTGCTGGTCCCAGTCGGGCTGAGCGGGAAAGCTGTTGCCCGGCGTGACCTGCCGCGCGGCGTACTGCACGAGCAGTTTGGCCGCCACCTGCTCGGCGTTCTTGCGGGCCTTTTCCTTGGCCTTGGCCCAGTCCTTCTTGTCGAAGGACGACAGCACGGGTGGGTCGTCAGTGGTGCCGGGATGGCGGCGCAGCACGGGCAGTTGCTCGATGGGCACGCTGAGGCGTGCACCTCCCCGGTATTCGAGGTTGAGGTAGTCGCGCGTCACGCCCAGAACGGTCCGAGTCTCCAGGCCCTGAAACTGCCCGATGCCGTGTTCGGGATGAATCAGATAGTCCCCCACATGAAGGCCAAGCGCGTCGGTGACCGGTTTCCCCGCAAGCTTCTTGCCCCGCAGCGCCGAGCCACCCTGAAAACCGTAGATCAGGTCCTCGGTCAGAACCACCATGCGGTGTTCGGGGATGACGAAACCGCCCTCACCCTGGGCGCGCAGAAAACCCAGGCCGCCTTCCTCCACCCGGGGAACGCTCAACCAGGGAATCTCGTGGGTGCCCAGCAGCTTGTCCGCCAGGTACGCGGCGGTGCGGTCATGGCGCACGAGGATCAGGACGCGGTATTCGGCTTCCCGCCACTCCTCCACGTCCCGCGCGAGGTCCGACAACCGGGCGCGGTAGAAGGGCAAACCCTTAAGGTCCAGCTCGAAGTCGGTAAGGTCCAGCGGCGCGCGGCCAAAGCTGGTCACTTCCCGCCCACGCAATCGGGGCCACAACGTGTCGGCCAGCGGCCCGAGGGCCGAGGCGTAGAACTCGGGAGCGTCCAGAAACACGCGGCCCGGCAGCAGCTCCAGACGGGTGGCGTCCCACTTCGTGGCCGTCAGGTAGTCGGCGGTGGGTTCGAGGGTGAAGCGCTCTATCTTCTCGCCCTTCAGGTCCCCGGGCGCGAGGCGGCGCAGGGTGTCGAGTTCGTCACCGAAAAACTCGGCCCGGATTCGCAGGGCCTCCTCGCCTTCGGGGACGCCCGAGCCGGGTTGAAGGTGCAGTTCCAACGTGTCGCCGCGCAGCGTGTACCCGGCCTCGTCGTCCTCGGGATCGTCCAGGCGCTCGTAGCCCAGGCGCTCCAGGCGGGAGAGCAGTTCCTCGCGTGGAACGTTGCGGCCCACCAGCAGGGTCAGGGCGTGTTCTTCCGGGTGTGCGGGGAACAGGTCCAGGGCCGTGTTCACGTCCAGCACAACGTGTTCGTGCCGGGTGTCCCAGTCGCGCAGGCCGGGATTGACCGTGACCGGCGCACCCAGCGCGCCCGCCGAGGCGTAGGAGGCCACCCGGTCCGGTGTGGTGAGCAGCAGGGTGGGGCCGGGGTGGGCGGCAAACAGGGCCGCGCGGGCCACCTGGGGCAGCAGCAGCACGTTTCCGACAGGCGCGGCCTGAAGCAGTTTGGAGAGGTTGGGGGCGGCGACCGTCACCGGAAGATTGTACGCGGGAGAGGTGAAGGGGAAACGGCAGCTTGTTCGCCGTCGGTTCAGGGTTTGGTGTGGAGTACAGTCCTCCCATGACCACCGGCATGACGCCCGAAGCCGACGCCGCCCTGCGCGCCCACGTCCGGGCCCTGCTGACCCTGCCGCAGGCGCACCTCACTCTGGACGCGGTGCTGAATGACTTTCCCGAGGAGCACCGCCATACCCGCGTCCAGGGCGTTCCCTCTTCCGCCTGGGAACTGCTGTGGCACCTGCGTTTCACCCAGCGCGACATTCTGAATTTCGTGCGGGATGGGGCGTACGCTGAACCGCGCTGGCCCGCCGACTACTGGCCGGCAGAGGACGCGGCGCAGGACTGGGAAGCGGAGGTGCACGCGTTCTGGCATGACTTTGGGGAAGTGCTGGCCCTGCTGGACGACCCGGCGGTGGACCTCCTCGCGGTGGTGCCGAACGGAACGGGCGAGGGTGGCGGCGGACAGACTTGGCTGCGCGGGTTCTTGCTCCTCGCGGACCACAACGCCTATCACGTGGGGCAACTGGCACTGCGCAGAAAGATGCTGGGTGGGGCGTAAGGGGCGCCGGAGACGCAGCCGCCATCCCTACTCCACTGGGCGAAATGTCCAGAAACGGTGTGCAGGCCCTCTCCCGCGCGCTGCCTCTCCGGGGACGGAGCGTGGGCGACCGCCTTCGGAGCGCTTCCTGCTGGGAGAATTCGAGGAGGCCCTCGCCAGCAGGCGTGTCCCTCCAGGGCCGTGGTCCTGGACCGGCGACACCGAGATGCTCCTGTCCGTCGTCGCCGCTTTGCAAGCCCACGGAGCGAGCGTTTCGGTCCCTCACGCGGTCGTGGTCGGTCCAGGCAACGCGCGCCGCGTCAATTGCGTGACGCGGCGGACTGGTGGGCCACCGTGGGAAACGCCCTTGGCAAACAGGGGCTTACCGCTCCGCCATGCCGCGCAGGACCCCTCGGAGCCTTTTTTGCCGCGGACACGGCGCGGGTGGTGAAGCGAGCAGGCACGGCGGTCCAGCGCCGTTCCCCACACCCACCCGGAAGCGGTGGCCGGGGCCCTTACCGCCGCTGTGGCGGCCGCCCGCCGCGTTCGTCCCTCCGGAGAACAGCAGAAGCCTTCGCCTGCCACATTCTGCCGGTCTATTCAGTCCGCAGGCCCTCCCCGCGAGCGCTGCCCCTCCCACCCCGTCAGCAGCACCCCCGTTTGCCGGGTGTTGGGCCCGGTAAAGGCGCTGGGCGTGGCTTCACCGCGCGCCGCCCACCATTCCAGTCCGTACAGCCGGCCCGACGCGCTGGGACGGGAGGTGACGCAGGACACGTCAATCTCCTGCCCCCGGCCGGCGCCAACGGAGTGAAAGGTGCGGTACGCAAAGGAGGTGGGCGCAGCGCTCGCGGGGAGGGCGGTCAGAGAGAGCAGGAGCGCGAGGCGCTTCACGGCTCCAGGGAAGGGACCGAGCACACGATCTGCTGGGTGGACGGATAAGTTGACAATCTTTCTCAACTGAACTGCTATGCTTTGTTTTATGAAGTGGACTTTGTTTTCTCTCCTGTCTCTCACCGTGGCGCTGGGCAGCGCGCAGGCGCAGCAGGCCCGAGAATTGAGGCTCGGTGTGTTCCCCAACATCACCCACGCTGCGGGCCTGATAGGTGTGCAGCGCGGCCTGTTTCAGAAGGAACTCGGCGGCGTCAAGCTGGTGGTCAAGGAATTTGCCAACGGCTCGCAGATCAACGAAGCCTTTGCGGCGGGCGCGATCGACGCCGCCTACGTCGGGCCTGGCCCGGCCATGAACGCATTTATGCGTGGCGTGCCCATTCAGGTGTACGCGGGTGCGGCGAACGCGGGCGCGGTGCTCGTGGCCCGTAAGGACGCGGGGGTGCGGAACGTCAAGGGCCTGGGCGGCAAGAAGGTGGCCGTACCCACGCGCGGCTCCACCCAGGACATCAGCCTGCGCCACCTGCTGCACGAGAACGGCCTCAAGGCCACCGACGAGGGCGGCACCGTCACCATCGTGCCCATCGATCCGGCCAACATGCCTGCCGCCTTCGCGGGCAAGCAGGTGGACGCCGCCCTCGTGCAAGAACCCTGGGGTGCGGTGATGGAAACGCAGGGCGCGCGGCTGATCGCCAACGAAAAGGCCATCTGGGCGGGGGGCAACTACACCACCACGGTGCTCGTGGTGAACACCAAGTACGCCGCGCAGAACCCGGAAGCGGTGAAAGACCTGCTGCGCGGTCACCTCGCCGCCATCAAGTTCATCGCCTCCAGCAACGCGGGCGCGCAAAAGGCCATCGCAGACCAGATCGCCGCCTTTACCGGCAAACGCCCCAACACGGCCGAACTGTTCAGGGCCCTCGCCCGCACCCGGGTCACCTGGGACATCAACCTCAAAACCCTGGCGGAGTACGCCGAGCTCAACAAGGAGGCTGGCTTTGCGCGCGACGTGCCTGACCTGAATAGGTTCGTGGACCTGAGCGTGGTGCGGGGGCTGGCCAAGTAGCCCCTGGCCTTTTGCCTGGAGCAGCCCTGGCCCCGCGCTGGGGCTTTTGCCTTGCTGGTTGCTGGCCGCTGGCAACTGACCGCTACACTACCTCCCATGACAGGACCCAAAAAAGGCTCAAGAGGCCGCCCACCCAAGCGCAACGTCGCGCAGGGACGCGGCGGCATCACGCGCGAGGGCACGCGTCCGGTGCGCGAACCGCGCGGCTCGGGAGGGGAAGGCGAGCGTTCCGAGCGCGGCAAGGCGGCAGAACAGGGCAAGACGGGGCCCGCCCGTACCGGAACGGCAAAAACTGGGCAGACTGGAAGCGGTGCGCGGGGAGGTGGCGGGTCGCGGAGCGGCGAGGGCAACCCCGCACGGCGCAAAGCCGGCGAGGGCGAGGGACGCAGTGGGGGCGGGGGGGCCGGGACCTTCCGCTTCGGCGCAGGCAGATCGAGCACGGACCGCAAAGCCCCGCCCCGAGTGGACAAGAAAAAGCCTCTGCCCGAACTCAAGCGGGTGCAGCTCGACGCGCCGGACCCGGGCAAGGTGTTTCGGGACCGCGACGGCGAGGGGCTGACCTTTCCCGACAGCAACCTCAAGCGGGTGGCGGCACAGATTCTGACGGAGCGAAACAAGGCGTGGCGCTACCGGGCCTTTCCCTTTCCACTGTTCACTGAGCGTGGCACCGAACAATCCTTTTATTTCGACTTCTACATCTATGACGCCGAGGACAGCGTGATCCGGCTGATTCTGGTGGTGCCTTTCGAGTCGCGCGAAGTCTGGGACCGGGTGGGGCGTTTCAAGCGGCAATACCCCATGTACACCTACGAGCTGTGGACGCCCGAACGGCTGGGGCAGCTGCAAAAGCCCCGCACCCAGCTGGGTTTCTGAGCCCCGAAGTCCCACCCGCTTTGCCGCCTCTTAAGAGTCCGGGTGGAGGCGGGCGGACTGTGAGGCCGGGTCTCCGCCTGATGAGAGGGGCATGGTAACGTTTCCACCTACGGGCGGTGACTTCACGGGTTGAGTACCAGCAGGCCCCGAAGCCGCCGCCTTCTCGTGTCTCATTTCCAGTCCACCCGCGACGGGCCCCGTGCCCGTGGAGAACGCCATGACGACCCCAGACCGCCTTTCCCCCGCTTCCCCAACCGATTCCCCCCGCGTCCTGCCCGGTAGCCCCTACCCACTGGGAGCGGTGTGGGACGGCAAAGGCACCAACTTCGCCCTGTACTCCGAAAACGCTTTCGGCGTGGAGCTGTGCCTGTTCGACGAGGCGGGCGCAGAAACGCGCTATCCCCTGCGCGAGCAGACGGCCTTCGTGTGGCACGGGTATCTGCCCAGCGTCGGCCCTGGTCAACGCTACGGATACCGTGTTCACGGCGAGTACGCGCCGGAAAAGGGCCTGCGCTTCAACCCCAACGTGGTGCTCTCAGACCCCTACGCCAAGGCGCTGGACGGCACCGAGCAGCTGGACCGCGGCGTCTTCGGTTATGTGCCGGGCGGTGACGACCGGGTGATGCAGCAAGAGGAACAACGCGGCGCACCCCTGGGTATCGTGATCGATCCGCTGTTCAACTGGGTGGGGGACCGCAAGCCGAAGGTGCCCTTTCACCAGTCGGTGATTTACGAGGCGCACGTCAAGGGCCTGACCATGACCCATCCGGACGTGCCCGAGGCGCTGCGGGGCACCTACGCGGGCATCGCCACCGAGCCCGTCTTGACGTACCTGCGCGAACTGGGCATCACGGCCATCGAGTTCCTGCCGGTGCATCAACATGTGGACGATCCCTTTTTGCTGGACAAGGGCCTGAGCAACTACTGGGGCTACTCCACCCTGAACTTCTTCGCGCCCGACGTGCGCTACTCGGCGGCGGCGCGGCGGGGTGACCCGGCGGGCGCGGTGCCCGAGTTCAAGAACATGGTCCGCGCCCTGCACGACGCGGGGATTGAAGTAATCCTGGATGTGGTGTACAACCACACGGCGGAAGGCAACCACATGGGGCCCACAATGGGCTTCAAGGGCATCGACAATCCCACCTACTACCGCCTGGTGGCTGACAACCCGCGCTTCTACTTCGATTACACCGGCACGGGCAACAGCCTGAATGTGCGGCACCCGCAGACGCTGCAGCTGATCATGGACTCGCTGCGCTACTGGGTCACGGAAATGCACGTGGACGGCTTCCGCT
The DNA here is from genome assembly GCF_900176165.1 of Deinococcus hopiensis KR-140. NCBI lineage: Bacteria > Thermotogati > Deinococcota > Deinococci > Deinococcales > Deinococcaceae > Deinococcus > Deinococcus hopiensis. The sequence goes on along the minus strand of NZ_FWWU01000009.1, from coordinate 994,451 downwards.
TTGACCTCGCCTCCACGCTGGCGCGCGGGCTGCACGAGGTGGATCAGCTGTCCGGCTTTTTTACCATCATTCACCAAGACCCGGTCATCAGTCAGGTCAAGCTCATCGCCGAGCCCTGGGACGTGGGCGAGGGCGGTTACCAGGTGGGCAACTTCCCGGTGAACTGGGCCGAATGGAACGGCATCTACCGCGACGATATGCGCGCCTTCTGGAAGGGTGAGGGTGGGCTGGCCTCCGAAATCGGCTACCGCCTGACCGGCAGCAGCGACCTGTACCAGCGCGACGGACGCAAGCCTTACGCCTCCATCAACTTCGTGACGGCCCACGACGGCTTTACCCTGCGCGACTCGGTGACCTACGAGCACAAGCACAACGAGGCCAACGGCGAGAACAACCAGGACGGCCACAACCACAACATCACCTGGAACTGCGGGGTGGAGGGCGAGACGGACGATCTGGCGGTGGGCAAACTGCGCGCTCAGCAGCAGCGCAATTTCCTGGCGACGCTGCTCCTGGGGCAGGGCACACCGATGGTGCTGGGCGGCGACGAGATGGGACGTACCCAGAAGGGCAACAACAACGCTTACTGTCAGGACAATCAGATCAGCTGGTACGACTGGGGGAACGTGGACGCCGAGCTCCTCGCCTTTACGCGCAAGGTGATCGCCCTGCGCAAGGCCCACCCGTCGCTGCACCGCCGCAAGTTCTTCTCGGGGCGCACCATTCGCGGCGAGGACGTGCGCGACATCGTGTGGCTCCGGTACGACGGAGCCGAGATGAGCGACGCCGACTGGAACAATCCCCAGACCCAATCGCTGGGTATTTTCCTCGACGGCGACGGCCTGGACGACATGGACGCCGAGGGCCGGCGGCTGGTGGACGATCACCTGCTGCTGATGCTCTCGGCCTCGCACGTGGACCTGCCCTTCCGCCTGCCCGAGCTCGGCGGCTGCGGTGGTTGGCGGCTCCTGGTGGACACCAGCGACGACCACGCCGAGGAGCAGATCAAGGCGGGTGAGGAAACGGTCCTCAGGGCCCGCAGCGTCAAGCTCTACTCGTGCGCGAGGACAGAGGACGGCGGCGGCGAAGCCAAGGCCTAAAGCCGGGTCACCGGGCCGGGCTGAGGGCAGAACGCTCCTCCCGGCCCTCTGCTTTTTTATGCCTCTCTTCTTCTTCTCTCTGGTGGCCCCTGGGCACGTACGGCCGAACCTTGAGGTTCCTCTCACCGGAGGAGCGCCTCTCCTCACGTAGCCTGACCCACCCGCCGCTGCCCCTTGCGGGCGCGCCGCATGGAAGGAGTACCCCATGACCCATACTTCCGCTTCCGGCCCGGCTCCGGCCGGCCCGAACGCCATTTCCGATCCTGGCCCTGATCCGGCCTCCTTTTCTGCCTCCACCGTTTCCTCCGGTCCCTCATTGGGCGCCCACCTCCAACCGGGCGCGTCGAGCACCGTCTTCCGGGCGTGGAGCACCGCAGCGCAGACCGTTGACGTCCGGGTCAACGGCCAGAACCACACCATGGAGTCGCTCGGAAACGGCCTCTTTGAAGCCAGGCTGCCCGTGGGGGCCGGCGCGCGTTACCTCTTTGTGCTCGACGGTGAACCCCGCCCTGACCCCTACGCCCGCTTTCTGCCGGACGGCGTCCACGGCGAGGCCGAGGTGGTGGACCTGCACGGCTACCGCTGGGCGCATTCGGACTGGCGCGGCCTGGAACTTTCTGGGTGCGTGTTCTACGAGCTGCACGTGGGCACCTTCACGCCGGAGGGCACCTACCGGGCGGCAATGGAGAAGCTGCCCGAACTCGCCGCCCTGGGCGTAACCGCCATCGAGCTGATGCCGCTGGCGGCCTTTCCGGGTCAGCGCGGCTGGGGCTATGACGGCGTGGCCCTGTACGCGCCCTTTGCCCCCTACGGCCGCCCAGAAGACCTCATGGCCTTTATCGATGCCGCGCACGGCCACGGCCTGGCGGTGTTTCTGGACGCCGTGTACAACCACTTTGGGCCGGACGGCAACTACCTGGGGGCCTACAGTCCCTCGTACTTCACCGGGCGCTTTCATACCCCCTGGGGTGCGGGGCTGGATTACGCCGAGCCCCATATGCGCCGCCTCATCACCGAAAACGCCCGCATGTGGCTGCGCGACTACCGCTTCGACGGCCTGCGGCTGGACGCCACCGCCGAGATGCAGGACGACAGTCCCGTCCACATCCTGCGGGAACTGGCGCAGGAGGTTCACGCCCTGGGCGGCCACCACCTGCTCGTGGCCGAGGACCACCGCAACCTGCCCCGCCTGGTGACCGAAGACGGCCTGGACGGCCTGTGGGTTGACGACTTTCACCATGAGGTCCGCGTGACGCTGACAGGCGAGCGCGAGGGCTATTACGCTCCCTTTATGGGGGGAGCTGCGGCGCTCGCCCACGTCATTAACCGGGGCTGGGTCTTCGAGGGCCAGCCCTGGCCGCTCGACGGCCACCACCGGGGTGAACCGGCGGACGCCCTAAACGCCCCCAGCTTCGTGTACTGCATTCAGAACCACGACCAGATCGGCAACCGGGCTGTGGGGGACCGGATGCACCACCTCGCGCACGTCTCGCCCGCCGCCTTTCGGGGGGCCTCCACGCTACTCCTGACCCTGCCCACAACGCCCCTGCTGTTTCAGGGCCAGGAGTGGGCGGCGTCCTCGCCCTTTCCCTTTTTCAGTGACCACCACGGAGAACTGGGCCGGGCAGTCTCGGAAGGCCGCAAGAAGGAATTCAGCTACTTCGAGTCGTTCTCGGCGGGCGAGGTGCTCGATCCCCAGGAGGACGCCACCTTCGAGATGGCCAAACTGAACTGGGCCGAGCGTGAAGGGGGCGAACACGCGGTCACGCTCACCCTGTACCGCGAGCTGCTGAGGCTGCGGCGTGAAGACCCTGTGTTGCGCCACCGCACGCGCAAGAACATCCAAGCCGGGAATGCCGGAGACGTGCTGTGGGTCCGCCATCTGGGGGCGGACGGCGAGCGCGTGCTGCTGTGGAACCTGGGGCAGGAAACCGCAGACCCCGAACGTCTGTCGCTCTCCTTTACGCTGCCGCCCTCGGTGCTGCGGCATTCCGAGGGCCGTGAAGAGAAGGTGTTGGCACCCGGCGAGGCCGCATTGTTAGGGTCGGGAGTATGAGCGAGCTGGTGGCCTCCATCTCCCCCACACTCCCCACCACCCACACCCCGTCGTCCACCTACCGCCTGCAACTGCACCGCGACTTCGACTTTGCGGCGGCTCGGCGGGTGCTGCCCTACCTGAAGCGCCTCGGCGTGACCGACGTGTACCTCTCGCCCATCTGGACGAGCGCTCCCGGCTCCACCCACGGCTACGACGTGACGGACCATGTCCGCGTCAACCCTGAACTGGGCGGCGAAGGCGGGCTGCGGCGATTCTCGGCCAGGGCGCGGGAACTGGAACTCGGGATTCTGGTGGACTTCGTGCCCAACCATATGGGCATCCAGGGGGGCCACAACCCCTACTGGGAAGACGTGCTGACCCACGGGCAGGCCAGCCGCTACGCGCACTTTTTCGACATCTCGTGGCAGCCCCTCAAGCGGGCGCTGGAGAACAAGGTGCTGCTTCCCGTGCTGGGCGATCAGTACGGGCGGATTCTGGAGCGGGGCGAACTGCACCTGAACCGGGAAGGGGGGCACTTCTTCCTGACCTACTGGGAGCGCCGCCTGCCCGTCTCGCCGCGCTCGCTGGGGCCACTGCTCACCGCGCTGGCAGGGGAAATTGGGGCGAAGCTGGACCCAGATACCCGGGCTGAACTCGCCTCGGTGGCCCGCGCTGCCGAACACCTGCCGCGCAGCACGAGCGGGCATCTGACCGACGACGACCGCCTGGCCCGCGCGCAGGAATCTGAAGTCATCACCCGCCGCTTCACGCGGCTGTTGGAAGCGTCTCCACGCCTCACAGGGGCGCTGGACAAGCTGGTGGAAGCGGTGAACGCCAACTCTGCCCGCCTGGACAGCCTGATTCAGGAGCAGAACTACCGCCTGGCCTCCTGGCGGGTGGCTGCCGAGCAGATCAACTACCGCCGCTTTTTCGACATCAATGACCTGGCCGCCCTGCGGATGGAAGACCCACGCGTTTTTGCCTGGGCACACTCCAAACTGCTGCACCTGATCGGCGACGGTGTGGTTCAGGGGGTGCGCCTGGACCACACCGACGGCCTCTTCGATCCGGCGGGCTACTTCCGCGCGTTGCAGGAGAGTGCGGCGCACGCGCTGGGACGGCAAGAGACGGCGGATGAACTGCCCCTCTACGTGGTGGCCGAGAAGATTCTGGAACCCGGCGAGCAACTGCCCGAAGACTGGGCCATTCACGGCACCACCGGGTACGATTTTCTCGCGCAGCTGAACGGTCTGTTCGTGGACAGCACCAACGAGGAGGAGGTCACCGCCATCTACCGGCGTTTCACCGGAGACCGCGAGCCGTACTCCCAGCACCTGTACCGGGGCAAACTGCTGATTCAGCGCGCCTCGCTGCCCGGCGAGGTCAACGTGCTGGCAGAGCACCTGGAGCGCATCGCGGAGGCAGACCTGCGTTCTCAGGACTTTACCCTCTCCGCGCTGCGCGAAGCGATCCGGCAGGTCATCGCCGTTTTTCCGGTGTACCGCACCTATGTCCGTGCGGACGGCGCACGAGAACCAGGCGACAACGCCAAGATCGAGCAGGCCATCCGCGACGCGAAGGCGCAGAGCCGGACCGAACTCGACCCCAGCCTCTTCGACTTTCTGGAAGCGGTGCTGAAGCTGGACGCGCCGGACGAGGCCACCCGCGAACGCTACGCTGAATTCGCCCTCAAGTTCCAGCAGCTGACCGGCCCCGTGACGGCCAAGGGGGCGGAGGACACGGCCTTTTACCGTTACGTGCGCCTGGTGTCGCTAAACGAGGTGGGCGGTGATCCGGCCCATTTCGGCACCCCGCTGAAGAGTTTTCACGCTGAAGCTCGAAAGCGGGCCGAACGCTGGCCCGCCGCCATGCTGGGCCTGAGCACCCACGACACCAAGCGCGGCGAGGACACCCGCGCCCGCATCAGCGTGCTTTCCGAAATTCCGCAGACCTGGGCAGCGTACCTCAGCACGTGGCTGCCCCTGCTGCACGGCCTGCAACGGACCTCAGACCTCGGGCTGGCACCCACGGCGCTCGACGCCTACGCCCTTTTCCAGAACGCCCTGGGGGCCTACCCGCTCGACGGCAAGATGGACGACTTCGCCGACCGCCTCAGCGCCTACCTGCTCAAGGCCGCCCGCGAGGCCAAACTGCGGACGAGCTGGGCTTCGGGCGACCCCGATTACGAGGCGGCGCTGGAAGGCATGGTGCGCGGGCTGTTGGACCACGAGCGCTTCTCCGGGGGCCTGCGCGAACTGCACGCCCGCATCAGCCCGTACGGCGCGCAAAATGGGCTCTCGGCGGCGCTGATCCGCCTGACGGCCCCTGGCGTCCCCGACACCTACCAGGGCACGGAAGGCTGGAACCAGAGTCTGGTGGACCCCGACAACCGCCGCCCGGTGGATTACGCGTGGCGCACCCGGCTTCTTTCCCGCATCGAGAAGCGCTGGAACGAGGACCGCCTGCGACTCGCCCGCGAACTGCTGGCCCGCTACGAGGACGGCGGCGTGAAGCTGCTGGTTACCTGGGCCATCCTGCAAGCCCGCGCCGCCGAGCCAGACCTCTTCCGCCTGGGCACCTACCACCCGCTGGAGGCCGGGAAATACCTCGTCTCCTTCGCCCGAGAGCATGAGGGCAAAGTGGCCGTGACCGTCGCCCCCCGCTTTACCTGCACCCTTACCCGCGAGCGCACGCCTTGGGCGCTGGGCGAAACCTGGGGCAACCGGCAGCTGACCCTGCCGCGCGCCGGAACCTACGAGAACGTCTTGACGGGCGAAACCTTCCGCTTCCGGGGCGAGAAGGTGCCGGTGGCGAAGGTGCTGGAGGAGTTCCCGCTGGCCCTGCTGGTGAGGAACCGCTAGCCCTTGGCGCGTAGAGCGTCTCCAGAAGCCGCTGGTCGGGGGAGGGCGAGTGGACGACTCGGGCCCATCTAAGGTCAATGACCACGGTGTGGGAGGTACCGGAAGGGCTCTGGAGGCGCCCAGCCCCTCTGCTGGTGATCGGTCAAGCCCTGAATAAGAGCGGGGGGGGCAGCGGGCTGGCCCGAACTGGCAGCCAGTGGAGCGTGCCCCCGCCTGGGAGACGGCCCGGAATCCACTGTCCACGAACGGTTGTGCGCCGTGGTGGCACACGAATGCGCGCGGGAGTGCGGCCTGGCACTGGGAGCAAGCCGCATGCTCAAAGCCCCGCTGGGAGAAAGGGGGCTGGTGCGCCGGAAGCCCTGGGCAGCAACCCCACCAACCGGGGCAAAGCCGGGGGCGCGCACGCTTCCCCCCGGCGCCACAGGCACTGCACGCTCAGCTGCGCTGTATGGCGACTGGCGCCATGACAGCACGGTGCTCCTGGACGCCCTCGGCGCTGCCCGACCGCGGGTCCGGCCCGCGTGTCGTTCCTTGGCCGTGAATGAAGGGCCTGGCCGCGCACATCGTGGGCAGGGCAGCCCATTCCTGCTCCTGGTGATCCGCAACGCCCACCCACGGCGGTGGTGGGCGGGCGCTTGGCCCACTCGCCTCAGGTGCGCCGGGAGAAGCGTCAAGACCGTTGCCCAGTGGAAGGCCTGCCTCCTGCTCTGGTGCAAACCCGCACCCCTCAAAAAAACCTCCGGACAGGCGTTTATGGGGATTCCGGCTGCAGGCCAACAGCCAAGGGCATTGCCGGGAACCTTTCTCTCCTTTTCCCCGTATGGACAGACGTATGCAACTAACTGCAACCCGAACGGAAAACCTGGTTCGCACCTTCATGGCGCGGACGTACTCGTGGATGGCCGCCGGGCTGGCGCTGACGGCGGGCGTCGCTTACCTGACCGCGCAAAACCAGGAACTCGCCTATCAGGTGATGGACTTGCGAATGCCGCTGCTGCTGGCGCAACTCGCCATCGTCTTTACCCTCAGTCTGGCAGCACAGCGGCTGAACAGCGCCGTCGCCGGTTTGCTCTTTATCGCCTACGCCGCGCTGACAGGACTGACGTTCAGCAGCCTGCTGTACGCCTTCAGCCCCAGCGCCGTCACCGCCGCCTTCCTGACCACGGCGGGCACCTTCGGGGCCATGAGCATTGCGGGATTTACCATCAAGCGCGACCTCAGCGCCATGGGGCGCTTCTTCCTCTTCGCCCTGATCGGCCTGATCATCGCCACCCTCGTCAACTTGTTTGTGGTGAGCAGCGCCCTCACCTTCGGCATCAGTACCGTGGGTGTGCTGCTCTTCGCGGGCCTCACTGCCTACGACACCCAGATGCTACGCAATCTTGCGCTGAGCGGCGTACAGGGCGAAATGGCCGAGCGTGCCGCGATCAACGGGGCGCTGGCGCTGTACCTGGATTTCGTGAACATGTTCCTGTTTATCCTGCGGCTCTTCAGCGGCAGCAGCCGGAACTGAGCCGCACTCGGATTGAAGCACTTCGCAAACGACTCAATCCAAGCGCAGAAGGAGACAAGTGAAGAGGGCCGGGGGGTTGCCCCGGCCCTCTTCACTTCCCCTCGTCCCATACGGTTTCCGGAGCATCCGTTCCGACCGCTTCGGTGAATCCACGCCTCTGCGTCACCGTTTTTCCTGCCCGCTCCACCCGGCTTCATCCGTTATTTCATCACCGATCAAGCCGCATCCTTATCAGTCCCCTGCCCGGCGCGCCACCGCATGGCACAGCACCACGCACAGTCCATAGCCGAAGATCACGGCCATGATTGCCGAGCTTCCGCCGCCCAAGGCTCCCACCAGCGTGCCCGAGAGTGCGCCCAAGGCCGATTGCAGGGTGCCGTTGAGGGCGCTGGCACTGCCCACCCGCTGGGTCACGCTCGACAGGGCCAGGGCGGCGTTGTTGGGAAACAGCAGGCCGGTGCTGCACAGCAGGGCGAAAAACAGCGTGGCGACAAGCGGAATGCTCAGCACGGCCAGCAACGCGCCCGCCAGCAGCAACCCGCCAATCAGCAGCACCGCGCGTCCTGCCCACCGGGCAATCTGGCCGGGCTCGAAGCGGCGCAGCAGCGCGCGGTTGACCTGGGAGGCCGCCACCAGCCCCGCCGCATTCACGCCGAACAGCAGGGCGTAGAGCCCGGGTGTGGCGTGCAGCTCTTGCAAAAACAGGAAGGGCGAGCCGGTGATGTAGGCGAACATGGCTCCGAACGAGAACCCGCCTGCCAGCGCGTAGGCGATGAACTGCCGCCGACGCACCAGCCCCGCGTACACGCCCGCCGTGTCACGCAGACGCATTCCGGCGCGGGCAGCCACCGGATGCGTCTCGGGCAGACGCAGGGCCGTGAGCAGCAGTGCCAGCAGTCCGTACCCGGCCAGCACGATGAACATGGCCCGCCAGTTCAGCAGGTTCAGAATCCAGGTGCCCAGGGTAGGGGCAATGGCCGGGGCGACGCCCATCACCAGCATCAGGGTGGAAAAGAGGCTGGCTGCCGCCCGCCCCTCGTAGCGGTCCCGGACAACGGCACTGACAACGACGGCTCCCGCCGCACCACCCAGCGCCTGAATCATGCGCCCCAGAATCAGCAGGCCGATGCTGGGCGCAAGGGCACACAGCATCGCCCCCAGCACGTACAGCAGCAGTCCGCCCAGCAGGGGCGCACGCCGCCCATATTTATCGGTGATAGGGCCATAAATAGCCTGACCCAGCGCCATGCCGAACAGGTAAACTGCCAGCGTGTACTGCACCTGGCCCTCGGTGGCGGCAAGGTCCCGGGCAATGGCGGGAAAGGCGGGCAGATACAGGTCAATGGTCAGGGGGCCAACGGCCATAATCATGCCCAGCACGAGCGTGAAGCCCAGCGAGGGCGCGCGGCTCCCAGCGGCGAGGGCCGTCACGGGCAAACCTCCAGCGGCAGAGACGGAATCAGGAAGCGGAACATCCATCCATTGAACCACACACCGCTTTATAAATCAAAGTAGGCCATCTGGCCTCTTGTGTCCACAGAAAAGAGGCCCTGCCGTGACGGAAAGGGCCTCCAGCATAAAGTGCGTGAAAGTCTAGCGCACGCCGCTCAGCTTCAGCCAGTAAAAGTCGTGCTTGCCCAGCATCATGGGGTAGGTCTGGCCCTCCTCCACCGCTGGGAAGTGGCTGCCCCCGGCGAGGCTGATGGGCACCCGGCCCACGTGGTCCGAGAGATCCAGCCCAGCAGCCTGGGCCGAGGCAGCGAAGTTGCTTACGATCAGGATGGTTTCGTCACCGTGATGGCGGGTAAAGGCGAGGACGGCAGGGTTACCGGTTTCGATAAAGGTGAGGTCCCCATACGCAAAGGCGGGGTGGTTGCGCCGCAGCTCGATCTGGCGCGAGAGCCAATTCAGGAAGCTGCCCGGGTCACGTTGCTGGCTCGCCACATTCACCCGGCTATAGCCGTACACCATATCGGTGATGGGCGGGAAGAAGCACTGCTCCGGGGCCGCTGTGGAAAAGCCGCCGTTAAAGCCGCTGCTCCACTGCATCGGGGTTCGAACGCCGTTGCGGTCATTGAGGGCCAGATCGTCGCCCATGCCGATCTCGTCGCCGTAGTACAGGATCGGGCTACCGGGCAGGGCGAACAGCACCGCGTGCAGCAGTTCGAGGCGGCGGCGGTCATTGCCGAGCAGCGGCGCGAGGCGGCGGCGAATGCCCACGTTCAGCTTCATGCGCTGGTCCGGCGCGTAGGCGGCGTACATGAAGGCCCGCTCGTCATCGGTGACCATCTCCAGCGTCAACTCGTCGTGGTTGCGCAGGAAGGTGGCCCACTGCCCGAAGGAAGGAATCTCGGGCAGGCGTCCCATGATCTCGCGGATGGAGGAGGCGTCTTCCTTTTTCAGGCTCATGTACAGCCGCGGCATAACCGGGAAGTTGAAGCACATGTGGAACTCGGGCTTCTCCTCGGTACCGAAGTACTCCACCACGTCTTCCGGCCACTGGTTGGCCTCGGCGAGCAGCAGGCGGCCCGGGTACTCACGGTCCACCATCGCGCGCATGTTCTGCAAGATCATATGGGTTTCGGGCAGGTTCTCGCAGTTGGTCCCCTCGCGCTCGATGAGGTAGGGCACTGCGTCCACCCGGAAGCCGTCGAGGCCCAAATCCAGCCAGAAGCGCACCGCCTTGAAAATCTCCTCCTGAACCTGCGGGTTGTCGTAGTTCAGGTCCGGCTGCGAAGAAAAGAAGCGGTGCCAGTAATACTTGCCGCACTGCTCGTCAAAGGTCCAGTTGCTCGTCTCGGTATCGGTGAAGATGATGCGGGCCCCTGCGTACTCCGCGCCGGTATCGGACCAGACGTAGTAGTCGAAGTATTCGTTGTGCGTGCCGTCGGGCAGGGTGGGGCCGCGCCGCGCGGCCTGGAACCAGGGGTGGTCGGAGGAGGTGTGGTTGGTTACGAGGTCGCTGACCACCCGCAGCCCCCGCGCGTGCGCCTCGCGCAGAAAGACCTTAAAATCCTCAATGGTGCCGAGGTCCGGGTGGATGCTGACGTAATCGGCCACGTCATAGCCGTCGTCTCGCAGTGGGCTGGGGTAGAAGGGCAGCAGCCACAGGCAGTCCACCCCGAGGTCTTTGAGGTAATCCAGCCGTCCGGTCAGGCCGGGAAAGTCGCCCTTGCCGTCGCCGTTGCCGTCGGCGAAGGTGCGGACCGACAGTTCGTAGAAGACGGCGCTCTTGTACCACTCGGGCGTGGGGGTGGTCTGGGTCATGGAGGGCAGTCTAAGGTCAGGACTGGAATCGGTGCCAGAGGGACGCATGAGGAGCGCCAGGTTCCGGCGAACGGGCAGCAGGCGGTGGGAACGAAGCTGCTCCTCCCTCACGTCGGCGTCCGAGAGCTCCGTCAGGCTTCGTATTCCCCCAGTCTCGGCCTCCAGAATTCCAGCCCCCGGGCAGAGGCACGCCGTTGAGCGTGAACAGGCCCCACTGCCGCAAGAAGCGGAGGGTGCCCCCTGGGACCTGAATGGGGTCGGCTCCGCGCTGTGGCGGCTCAGGGGACCGAGGCCATAGAGGCTACTGCCCGAAGAAGAGGCGACGCCGCCACAACAGGACCTGCACCTGCGTCCAAGCCCAGCAATCAGAACGCTGCGTTGAAGAGATTCTTGGAGATTCCAGTCAACCTTGCCACAGTACTGATATTAGAATATCATTATCAGCCTATGGTTGCTCCTCCTGCTTTCACCACCGTGCTGCGCGGCTTTCTCGGCGCGGGCAAGACAACGCTGCTCAACCGCCTGCTTGCCCAGATGGAGGGCCGCCGCGGTGGTCAGTGGGTTCGGGACGGTGAAAGTGGATGCCAACCTGATCGCCGGTCTTGACGATCAGATCACCCTACCGTCCAACAGCTGCGTCTGGAAACGGCGCGGAGGCCCTGCGAAATTACACCGGACGGCACCTGGCCCTGGAAACGGCAGGGAAGTGGCTGGACCTCGGAGAGGCCTTCAGCAAGACCGTATCGGTCGGCGGCTGGATCCCTTGGGCCTCGGCGCCCTGCTGGACAGCACCCCGACTTGAATCCGGAGCCGCCTGCAGTCTGCCCTTCTCAATTCGTGATAAGGAGAAATCAATATGAACCGAGAGCGTTTCCCGACGGGGAAGAAAAATACGGCGGTCAACAGCGTCACGCGCCGCGGCAAGGCCCGCGCGGCAGGCGGAGTAGGCCGAAAGGCCACCGGCACCGTCAAGCGGATGCACAAGGCCAATCTGCACAAGTGGGGCATTCGCGAAAACGGGGTGGTTAAGCAGGTGTGGCTGAGTGTCCACACGCTGCGAACCCTGGCACGCGGCCCTGTCCGGGGAACCGAACTCGCATGAAGCGTCTGTTCCTGACTGCCGTTCTGCTGGGGGCCAGCGCCCACGCCGCGCCCCTCACCGTCAGCGCCACCACCACGATCATCGGGGACTTTGTGAAGGTGGTGGGCGGCAACCGGGTCAAGGTGAACGTCATCGTGCCCCCGGGAGGCGACACCCACACCTTCCAGCCCACGCCCGCCGCCATGCGCGGCCTGAGCGGCAGCCGTGTGGTGTTTATCAACGGCGCAGGGCTGGAGCCGTGGCTGCCCAAAGTCACCGCCGCCGCGCCGCGCGTTCCGGTGGTCACGCTGACGGCGGGCCTGAAGCTGCGGCCGGGCGAGGAGGAACACGAGGAAGCCGGGCACGCACAGGGCGGCGAGGACCACGGCCACGGCGCGTTCGATCCCCACGCCTGGTGGGACCCCAAACTGGCCGTGGGCTACGCGAAGGGCGTGGCGGTGGCGCTGACGAAACTCGATCCAGCAGGCAAAAAAACGTATACGGACAACCTGAACCGCTTCGTGGAACGGGTGATCGGGCTGGACGCCTACGCGACCAAGCAGTTCGCCACCCTGCCCGCCACCCACCGCCAGATCGTGACCAACCACGACAGCCTGCATTACTTTGCCAACCACTACGGCCTGCGGCTCGTCGGCGTGGTTATTCCCGGCCTGGGTACCGAGCGCGAACCGAGCGCACGTGAACTCGCGGGCCTGATTCAGACGGTGAGAAAGAGCGGCGCGCGGATCATCTTTACCGAAAACACGGTCAACGCCCGCCTCGCGCAGACGCTGGCGCGGGAAACAGGCGCGAAAGTGGCCCCACCCCTCTACACCGACGCCCTCGGCCTGGCAGGCAGCACGGGCGACACCTACCTGAAGGCGTTCCGGGCCAATGTGGACCTCATGGTGAAGGCCCTCCGGTGACGTCCTCGCAGTTGATTCTGTCCTCGCAGTATCAAGGCCCGTCGGAGTATCCTGACCCGATGCTGGGCGTGGAGAACCTGACGGTACGGTACGGTGCGCACACGGCGCTGGAGGGCGCGACGGTGCGCTTCGCGCCAGGTACCTTCAGCGCCGTGATCGGGCCCAACGGCGCGGGCAAGAGCACCCTGCTCAAGACGCTGGTGGGCCTGACCACGCCGTCCTCAGGTGAGGTGACGTTTTCGGGGGGCGGCAGTGCCCGGGACGACGTGGCCTACGTGCCCCAGCAGCAGACGCTGGACTGGGGTTTTCCGGTCACCGTGTGGGACGTGGCGATGATGGGCCGCACCGGACGCCTGGGCTGGCTGCGCTGGCCAGGCCGGGCCGACCGCGAGCAGGTGGCCGGTGCGCTGCGCCAGACCGGCGTGTACGACTTGCGCGGACGGCACATCGGCGCACTCAGCGGCGGCCAGCGCCAGCGCGTGCTGCTCGCGCGGATGCTGGCGAGGGACGCACGGGTGCTGTTGCTCGACGAACCGCTCACCGGCGTGGACGCCACGACGCAGGAGCAACTGATGGCCCTGCTGCGCGAACAGGCCGATGGAGGCCGCTCGGTGGTTATGGTCACCCACGATCTGGAGCAGGCCCGGCGCTGGTGCGATCACCTCGTTCTGGTCAACCGCCGCATCATCGCGGACGGCACGCCCGAGCACGTCTACACGCCGCACAACATCGAGGCGACGTTCAGCTCCAGTCACCTTGGGCACACGCACGCGGAGGCATGATGCAGAGGGCAGACCTGAACAGCTCCGCAGGAGCGCGCGCGGGCTTTTTTACCCCTCTGCGCTCCGCGCTGCGGGCCGAAGGCTCCCCATGCTGACCGATCCCCTCCAGTTCGACTTTTTCGTGCGGGCGCTCGCCGCCGTCGTGCTCGTCAGCTTGCTGTGCGCGCTTGTGGGCGCGTGGGTGGTGCTGCGGGGCCTGAGTTACATCGGGGACGCGATGAGCCACGCGGTGTTGCCGGGCATCGTGGGGGCGTTTCTGACGAAAGGGAACCTGCTGGTGGGCGCACTCCTGGCCGCTGTGCTCACGGCACTGGGCATCGGGGCGATAGGGCAGCGCAGCGGCCTGAAGCAGGACAGCGCCATCGGCATCGTGTTCGTGGGCATGTTCGCCCTGGGGGTGGTTATGCTGTCCCGGGCATCCACCTTTACCACCGACCTCGCCAGTTTCCTGATTGGCAATCCGCTGGGCGTGACCCCGGCGGACCTGTGGGGCGCGCTGGGCGTCACGGTGGTGGTGGGGGCGCTGCTCACCGCCGTGCAAAAGGAGCTGCTGCTCTCGGCCTTCGATCCCACCGAGGCGCGGGCCATCGGGCTTCCGGTGGGGCGGCTGAACAACCTGCTGCTGATCTTGATCGGGCTGGTGGTGGTCTTGACCGTGCAACTCGTGGGAACCACCCTCAGCGTCAGCCTGCTCATCACCTCCAGCGCCGCCGCCCGGTTGATGGCCCGCAGCCTGAAGAAGATGATCGTGCTCGCCGCCGCGCTGGGCATCCTGGGGGGCGTGACCGGCCTGTACATCAGCTACTACGCCAATACCGCTCCGGGAGCGACCATCGTGCTGGTCAATACCGCCATCTTTTTGCTGGCGCTGCTCACCTGTCGGCGCGAGTAGCCCCGATTCCTCCTCGATCTGCCGCCAGGGCTCGGAGAGGGCCTGAGCAGCGCTGCGGCCCGTGCGGACGGGGTCATCCCGCACCACGCGCTCGCCCAGGGCGAATCCGGCGTCACCGGAAAGGCCCACCGTGCTGGGTTTCCCATAGCGCCACGCCGCCGAGGATGTACCCGCGGACCACGCCGAAGTCTTGCCCGTGCAACCTCGCCTGATGTCGGGGCCACAGTCCCCGCAACTCCTCCAGGCCCAGCGTGGTGGTGCAGGAACCCAGGCCACACACCCCGCCGGCGAAGGACTCGGCCCGTCCCTCGGCCACCAGAGTAAAGGTCCAGCCGGGCCGGGCGCACGTTGCGGTTGAGCCCGTGTGCGGTGATGGCGGGCAATCTGGGCAAGTTATGGGCGTTTGACCACACCGACACCATGACCCAGCCGGGCGAGTTGCCAGGGTCAGGACGGGTCGCCCCGCTTCGAGCGCCGAATTGCCGGCGCCCAGGGCGTCCACCGCGCAGCTCAGTGCGGTGAGGCCTCCCCTACATGGGCCTCCTCCAGCCGCTTCAGGGCCTCCAGCGCCCGCCCGCGGCTCATCTGCTGATGGCTGGGTCCTCCCCTTCGACTGGAGCGCAGCGTGGGCTCCCAATGGGGGGCGAGGGAGCCGTGATCCGCTCCCGAAACAGGTGGAAGGGCAGCCCCCAGGGCTCCCCCTTCTCCCCCATACCTATTCAAGTTCGCCCGCCTGGCCCGGTCAAAAAGAAGTCCGCACTTTGACCCATATTCCAGGCCGGGCAGGGTTACCCTGTTCCCGACAGTCCGGGTTGGCCCGGGGTCCGGATGCCGTTCTTTCAAGGGGAAGTCTGGGACTTGCGTCCTCTCCCCTGGAACGGCATCCGCGCGGGTGCGCTCGCCCATAGGGGGAAAACCCGTGTTGAGCCTACCGAGATCCTGATGGTGAAGCGGGCCGCGCAAATGGTCCTGTCCGGTCAGAGCGATGTTTTTCGGCGCGTGCCTGGAGTTGCCCCGCAGCTCGGGCAAGCTGGTATCGGAGAGACCCGACACGATCACCTGCCCAGCGGAAGCGTTCGGCACGCCGCCGGCGTGGGGATAACGGCTCATGCGGTTGGCCTCGCTCACGTACAGAGGTACGCCCCGCCGCCCTGGGTGGACAGCACGAGACTGTGGGGCGAGTTCATACGGTTTCCAGGTCATCCGTTCCGCCCGCTCCGGTGATTCCACCCCTCTGTGTCACCGTTTTTTCTGCTCACTCCGCCTGGGTTGCCGCGTTATTTCATGATGGATTCACCGGAATCCTTATGAATCTCCGGGCGCTGCACGCCGGGGCCCTGCGCCGCTTGGTGGCGATGGCCCCGGCGTTGTCTGCACCTTCATCACCCGCAAAAAGCCGAACAGAAAAAAGCGAGGTGCCCCTTTTCGGGTCCAGCGCTTGAGCGTTGCCCCAGCAGGGGGTGGGTGACCCGCCATACGTGCCCCAGCCGCCAAAGCTCCAACCCTTCAATTAAAATTGGAGGGGCCGCCGGGCGGAATATCCACCCCGGCGGCCCCTCCAATTTGCCGATCTTCGGGAGATCAGTAGAACTTCGCGATGCGGTCCACACTGTGGCGGTGGTGCGGGAAGCCTTCCTCGGCACGCTTGCCGACGGGCAGCAGACCCGCGAACTGCACGTGCTCGGGCAGGCCGAGGATTTCCTTGACCTTGTCGGGCTGGAAGCCGAGCATGGGCACCGTGTCGTAGCCCAGGCCGCGAGCAGCGACCATCAGGAAGCCGAAGGCAATGTTGGCCTGCGTCAGACCCCAAGCGCCGCGCTGCGCCACCTCCTGCGTACCGAACGCGCGGTCAAAGGTGCCGCGCTGACCGGTGCGCCCGGCCTCCCCCATGCCGGGGTGAGCGGTCTCCTCCACCGTCTGCAGGGTGTCTTCCATGTCGCTGTACACCACGATGACCGCGGGGGCGTCGGTGACCTGCGCCTGACCGTAGGCGGCCTCGCGCAGCTGGGCCTTGATCTCGGGGTTCTGCACCACCGCAAAGCGCCAGGTCTGGGCATTCCACGCGCTGGGAGCGAGGCTGGCCAGGCGCAGAATCTCGTGAAGGTCTTCCTGGTTGATGGGTTCCTGCACGAACTTGCGGATGCTGCGGCGGCTCTCGATGGCTTCGGTGGCGGTCAGGGGGCGGGTGAGGGTGGAGTTCGTGGTCATGGGCCAATATTAGCAAAGTGGTTTGAAAAGTCAAGCGGTGTGATTCACGCCGCAGTCTGCCCGGTCAGGGAGTGTATAGTCTGCATATGAGCAGCGCGCACCCCAATTTTTGCCCGGTCTACCGGGCCATCGGCGTGTTGCAGGAGAAGTGGGTGCTGCACATTGTCCGCGCTCTGCTGGACGGTGAAAAAGGCTTCAACGAGCTGGCCCGGGCCGTTGGAGGCTGCAACAGCGCTACCCTCACGCAACGCCTGGAACACCTCGAAGCCCTGGCCCTCATCACCAAGCGCACCGAAGACAGCCACGGCAAGCTGGCCCGCAGCGTGTATGGTCTGACGCCCGCCGGCCGCGAGCTCCAGGCCGTGATCGACGCCATCGGCAGCTGGGGCCGTACCCACCTGCACGAGGACGACACGCCCGAACACCGCTGCGCCGGGTGACGGAGCCGTTGACAGGGCCGCTCGCGCCCAAACGCCTCCAGATTGTCTCCGCCGATCCCGGCTGGCCCGTCCGTTTCCAGACCTTCGCGCAGAGATTGCGTGAGGTGCTCGGAAAACGGGCCCTGTCCATTCACCACATCGGCTCCACCTCTGTGCCTGGCCTCGCAGCCAAGGACGTGCTGGACGTGCAGGTCACCGTTCGCCGACTGGAAGACGCGGACCTGTGGCTGCCCGAACTTGCCGCGTTGGGCCTGCAGACCCGGTCGGAGGTGCAGGCGGACGACGCGCGCCCCAGCTTGAACTGGCCGGAAAGCGAACTCGCCAAGCGCTATGCGAGCGAACCGCGGCGAACGCACGTGCATCTCCGCGAGCTGGGGCGCGCAAACCAGCGTTACGCCCTGCTCATGCGCGACTACCTGCGGGCAAACGCGGGCGCGGCGGCGGCTTACGGTGGGGTCAAGGTGCAACTCGCCCACCTGCACGGTGGCGACGTGGACGCCTACTACGCGGTCAAAAACCCAGTTATGGACCTGATCGTGGCGGCGGCGGAGGACTGGGCAGACAGGGTGGGCTGGGCCCTCCCACCTTCGGACGCCTAAGCAGCCCCGGCGTCCGTCACATCACCGTTGGCCGCAGTTCTCTACGATGAGGCATGACGGCCATCCTGATCTTTCTCGTGCTGCCGCTGGGCCTGATCGTGCTGTCGTTCTTTATCCGCCCCCTGGACCGGGACCGGCGGCTGGGCGATCCCCTGGGCGTAAGCCAGGTGGCAGGTGGACTGTTTGGCAGTCACGGCCTGGAACCCGACGAACAGGTGGTGCGCGAAGACACCGAGCCGGTCCGCTTTCAGCTGGATTGAGGGGATGATCAGAACAGCGCTTCCCAGGGCCATGCGATCGGGAGCGCCGCATTGGCAGGCGAGAGGGCGGAGGTGTCGAGGCGGATGGCGCGGGGGGTGGGGGCAGGGTCGCCGATGCTCGCCAACGTCTCGCGTAAGGTGGCCGGATCACGCACCGTGGGGCCTGTACACGGCGTCCTGAAAGAGACGGCTGTCCAGCAGCACCGCGGGCCTCAACCCGCGACCTGCGCTGGAGCCTGGGCAAAGGCCAAGATTTGCCGCGCAGCCTCGGCGGGCTCTAAGGTGGCGGTGTTCAGCAGCAGGGCATCTGGAGGCGGGGGCAGCGTTCCAGCCCGTTCCAGCAGGTCACGCAGGCCTGCCGGGTCGCGCAGCTTCAACCGCTCGCGCCGCTCGGGCAGGGTGACGCGCCGTTCGAGTTCGGGCAGCGGGCAGCCCAACCACACGGGCACGAAAACGGCGCCCCGACCAGCGGCCAGTTCCCGCAGCTTGTTCAGCGCGTTCGCCTCGCCCGGCAGGTTGGCGAGGTAGTTGGTAAAGATGTGGCTCACCTCGGGCGGGGCAGCGAGCGCGGCCTCGTGCAGCACGGCGCGAATGCGGGCCACGAAGGGCCAGGCGTGATCGGGCACGGGGCGGACGCCGTCCAGCCCAAAGGCCGTGAACACCGGATCATTGGCGAGGTGGTTGTCCAGCAGCGCCGCGCCCGTCAGCCGTGACAGCGCCTGGCCTACGGTCCGCTTGCCACATCCAGGCGGGCCGACGAGGTAATACAGGTGGCTCATGACTCACCGTACCGGGCGTCAGGACGCAGCACATCGGCCAAATGACTGTTCCCTCAACAGAAAAAGCCCCCGCCGGAACAGGGACTTGAAATGCTGAGGGCTGCAAGCGGACTGCCGAAGGCTTACCCCTCGAGCACGGCCTCGTGAACGATTTCCACGTTGCCCGCCATCACACGGCTCAGCGGGCACAGCTTGGCCGCCTCTCCCACGTGGCGCTCGAACTCGGCACCATCGATGTTGCCCACCTTGCCCCGAATGGTAAGGCGCATGGTGCTGATCTTGAAGCCTGCTCCGTCGCGCACCATCTCGCAGGTGGCCTCGGTCCGCAGGTCCTGGGGATCGTGACCGTGCCCGGCAAGCAGCGCCGAGAGCTGCATGGTGAAGCAGCCCGCATGGGCGGCGGCGAGGAGTTCCTCGGGGTTGGTGCCCACACCCTCCTGAAAGCGGGTCTTGAAGGAATACTGGGCGTCCTTGAGGGTGCCGCTGCCGGTGCTCACGGTGCCCTGGCCCTTCATCAGATCGCCCGTCCAGTGGGCGCTCGCCTTGCGCGCAATATCTGCCATGGGGCCCAGTCTGGCCATTCCGCTCCCCGATTGCGTAAGAAATCCCTTGATCTGCCGTGAGGGTTAGACTGCCGGGTATGCACAACGCAACGTGGGAGCCGTCTCCCTGGAACGCGGGCACGCCCGTCACCGGTTACGTCTGGCACGCCGATGGGCCGCTGGCCGCCGTGCTGCTCACCCACGGCTTCGGCGAGCACGCCGGGCGCTACGTGGAGCGGTACCACCGCCTGATTCCCGCGCTGGTGGGGGCAGGCTTCACGGTGTACGCCTACGACCAACGGGGACACGGGCGCTCGGAGGGGCGGCGGGCGGTGGTTGACACGGCGCAACTGGAAGAAGACCACCTGCGGGTGCGCGAAACGCTGCGGGCTCAGCCCCTGCCCCTCTATGCCTTCGGGCACTCGCTGGGCGGATTGGTGACAGCGGCGAGCGTGGCGCGAGATCCCCGGGGACTGGCAGGCGTGATTCTTTCCAGCCCCGCCCTCCTGATCGGGGAGGACCAGCCCCAGTGGCTCAAAGCGCTGGCCCCCATGCTGGCGAAACTCGCTCCCGCCGCTCCCGTGACCGATCTGGGCGAAGGCGTGCTGTCGCGCCTGGCCGAGGAGGAAGCGGCCTACCGTTCGGACCCGCTGATCTATCAGGGCCGGGTACCTGCGCTGACGGGCGCGTCCATGCTGCGCCTGAGCGGCGAACTGTGGGCCAAATACCCGCGCTGGACGCTGCCCACCTTGGTGGTTCACGGAACGGCCGACCGGGTGACGGATGTGAACGGGTCCAAACGGTTTATACAGCTGATCTCCGCCACCGATAAAACGCTGCAACTCGTGGAGGGCGGCTATCACGAGTTGCTGAACGACGAGCCGCGCGCGGAGGTACTGGCCCTGATCCTGGGGTGGTTGCGGAAGCGGAGTCAGCGCACGGGTTGACCCTGGGAGGGCGGGACACAGCGCAATCACGGCTTCATCACCCCTGGGCGGATAGGCTGCACCTCCATCCCATACGGAGGTTTTACCCATGCGCCGCACCCTGCCCCTGCTTACCCTGCTGTCTGCCGTCCTCGCTTCCTGCTCCACCGCTCCCCAGGAGGCGGTCGGGAGCGTTACCGGCCCGAACGGCGGGATGAGTGCCGCCAGACCCGACACGCGCTCCGTGACCCTGATTCTGGAAGACGGCAGCCGCCAGACCGTGACGGCCTTCGTGCGTGACGGCATGTTGCTGCTCGAAGACGACATCATCGCCGCAGACGACGTGAACGCGCTTGGGCCCCAGGGCACCTATGTGGTAGATACCCGTTACCGCTGGACGGGCCGCACCATTCCCTACACCTTCGCCAGCACTGTGCCCCAGGCCGTGCGCGACCGGGTAAACCAGGCCGCCGCCAACATTCGCAATACCACCAACGTCGTGGTCACGCCGCGCACCAGCCAGGCGAACTACGTGCAGATCACCTACAACACCGGCACCGAATGCTCCAGCAGTCTCGGGATGGTGGGCGGGCGGCAGACGCTAACGCTGGCGGACCGCTGCACAGTGGGCAGCATCATGCACGAGTTCGGCCACGCGATGGGCCTCTTTCACGAGCAGACCCGCCCGGACCGCGACTCCTACGTCGCCATCCAGTGGAACAACATTCCCGCCGACTGGCAGAGCCAGTACCAGATTCGCAGCGGCTCCAAGGGCTACGGCCCCTACGACTTCGACTCGATCATGCACTACCCCGCCTACTTCAACGGCAAACTGGCGATCAAGCCGCTCAACAGCGCCATAGACCTGAACCGCATGGGACAGCGAAACGGCTACAGCACCACCGACAAGTCCACCATCAACTTCATGTACCCGCGCTGAAGCGCGCGCTCCGCCGAACCCAAGGCCCGCCTCCTCCGGCGGGTTTTTTCTACTGCCCTTGGCCCTCTGCGCGCGCGACTCCACCGCTCCGCACCTCCGGATGCAACCCAAAATCTTCCGCGATCAGCCGCGCCGTCATCTTGGCGCTCATCATCACGCTTGGCGTCCCTGCCCCGGGCTGCGCGCCCGCGCCCACCAGGTAGAGGTTACGCACATCCTCCGAGCGGTTATGCGGGCGGAAGTAGGCGCTCTGGGCCAGCATGGGCTCGGGGCCAAAGGCGTTGCCGAGGTGGCTGTCGAGGGTGTTTGCAAAGTAATCGGGCGTAACGAATTCCAGATGCGTCAGCCGCTCACGTAGCGCCGGAATGTATCCGCGCTCCTCCAGAAAGGCGAGCACCTTATCCACCAGCTTCGGCCCCTCGGCGTTCCAGTCGATCCCCCCGCCGTGGTGGGGCACAGGAATGAGCGTGTAGGCCGCGTGGTGTCCGGGCGGAGCAAGGCTCGGATCGGTCAGGGTGGGAACGTGCAGGTACTGGCTGAAGTCGGCCCCCAGCACCTTCCGGCCAAAAATCTCGGTGAGCAGTTCCTCATAGCGCGGCCCCAGGATGATGTTGTGGTGGCGCAGGTCCAGCGGGCGGGCTGGGTCGTCGCGGAAGCCGAAGTAGACCACCACCAGGCTCATGCTCTGGCGGGCGGCCTTGACGCGCAGGTCCGTATTCACCAGTCGCGCCGCCCGGGGCACCCGCTTGAGGTACGTGTTGGCCCAGTCGCCGTTGCTCACCACGAGGTCCGCGTGCATCTCCTCGCCGCCGCGCAACCGCACGCCGCGCGCCACACGCCTTCCAATGGGCGCCCGCACCGGGCGGCCCCGGTTATCCGTGACGAGCACCTTCTCCACTTCCGAGCCGTACTCGATGCGCCCGCCGAGTTCCTCAAACTTCTGGACAAAGGCGCGCACGAGGGCCCCCGTCCCCCCCAGCGCATAGTGGATGCCCCAGGTCTTCTCGACGAAGTGGATCATCGCGTAGATCGCGGGCACCGAGAGCGGATTGCCGCCGATCAGCAGCGTCTCGAAGGAAAAGACCTGCCGCATCTTGGGCGACTGGAAATACTTGCTCGTGAAGGAAAAGAGCGTCCGAACCGCGTCCAGCCGCAGCAGGTCCGGCACCACGCGGAACATGGTGGCGGGGTCACCGAAGTGCGTATAGCCCAGTTCCAGAAAGCCACGCTCGAAAATGGCCTGAGCGCCGCGGTGAAAGCGCTCGTACCCAGCGAGATCCTCCGGCGCGAGTGCGGCGATCTGGCGGCGGGTGCTCCCCGGGTCACCGTCGTAGTCGAAGTACGTGCCGTCGTCGAAATAGATGCGGTAGAAGGGCAAGATGGGCACCAGCCGCACGTAGTCGCGGGTGCGCGGGCCGCCGCTCTCCCCTTCCCGAACGCGCTCGCCCGTCAGGACGTGGGGCGGGTAATCGGGCTGGTCCAGCCGACCGCCGTTCCGTTCCAGCGCGAACAGTTCCTCAATGAAGTGCGGCACGGTGATGACGGTGGGCCCCATGTCAAACACGTAGCCGTCCGGCGTGCGCTTCTGGTACGCCCGCCCGCCTGGGCCGTCCATCTTTTCGAGAATGGTGGTGTCGAAGCCCAGGCTCTGCAGCCGGATACCAAGGCTCAGGCCACCGAAGCCCGAGCCGATGATGAGGGCCTTTTTCCGTCTGGAGGGGGCGGGCGGGAGAGAGGGGTCCGTCATGGGGAAGGTGGACATGGAGAATCCTTACAGTGAAAAGAGGGCGAGGATTTTTTCCCTCCGCTTTGTGGAGAGGGCTGGGAAGGGGGTGGACGCCGAAGGTGGCCCGCCTGTGTTGGCTTTCAGAGGGCCCGGAACGCCCGGCCCGCTCACCCCCTCTGGCCTCTCGCGGTGCGAGTTGTACCGGTCCCCCATCAAGGGGAAGGGGAAGAGGCGCACCTCAAGCCCCCTCTGTAAATTTTGCTGCCACCCGAAAGCTGACCGCTTTTTACACCCCCACACTCCCTGCCAGCCGGAGTTCCCACCACGCCTGCGGCAGCATCAGCAATTTGCGCGTGCCGCTCACGTGTGCCCGGCGGCGGAAGTTGTCGAAATCGCCGCGCGCGAGGTCGTCCAGTATGCCCTCGTAGGAGCGGGCGGCCGTCTGCACAGCCAGCCGGGCCGAGCCGTTCAGACAGGGAATCCCCATGCGGCCCTCGGCATACCAGTCGCGGGCCAGCGCCGAGAGGTGGCGCATCAGCGCACGGTATTCGGGGGTCACGTGCCCACGCTCCAGCATGGGGCGGGTAACGCCGTACTCGCGCAGCAGTGTGTCGGGCAGGTAGACCCGCCCACGCTCCAGGTCCTCGCCCACGTCGCGCAAGATGTTGGTGAGCTGCATGGCCTGGCCCAGCCGCAGCGCCGCGTAGAGGGTGCGCTCGCCGCCCCGGTAGCCGCAGATGGGGGCCACCATAAAGCCCACCACCCCCGCCACCCGGCGGCAATACAGGATCAGGTCGTCCATATTGCGGTACGGGTGGGCCTGAAGGTCCGTCCGCAGGCCCTCGTGCAGTTCCTCGAACGCGGAGAGGGGCACCGGCCAGTGGGCCACCGCCCAGGCGAGCGCCTGCGAGATGGGGTCCGGCGCGGGGCGGCCCGCGTAGGCGGCCTGCACCCGGTCCCACCACGCGGCGAGGGCCTGCTCGGCATCCTTCCCTGTACGCTCGTCCACGCAGTCGTCGCCCTCGCGGCAAGCAGCGTAAACGGCCCAGACCGCCCGGCGCTCGCGGAGGGGAAAGAACTGCGAGCCCAGGTAGAAGGTCTGGCTGTGCTGGCGCGTCACGTCCCGGCAATGTTCGGTGGCCCCGGATGGAGGGGCGGCAGGAATTGGGGGGGCAGGGGTGGGCACAGTCTATCTCCTCTGCCTGCGAGTGTAAGGGCGTCCCAGGCGCAGAACGTCACGCTTTCTTACAGAAACCTCTCCGCACCCCAGAGTTCTCCTTCACGTACCGCTCAAACGCCACCGCCCCCATACGTAAGCCGTCTGTGCGGACACAGCCCGGAAGCTGCCGCCCCACCCAGGCCGGATCGGGGAAGGTGAGGCCCCCCAGCACCGGCCGGGACAGCAGGCGTTGCAGCGGCCCCCCGGTGCGCGGCACGTACATCAGCCAGAGTTGCCCGCCAGGCCGGATGAGCCGGGCGAGTTCGGCCAGAAAGCGCGCGGGGTGGTGCGTCTCGTTGAGGGTGGCGCCGATGGTCACGCCGTCGAAGGCGGCGTCAGGTAACCCGCTCGC